>JAPKYX010000007.1 GCA_026394075.1 Acidobacteriota bacterium | reverse complement strand
GCTGGTGCTGGACCGCAACCTGAAGACCAAGGGTGCCGAGACGGTCTACTTCTGCCAGCCCGGCATCCATCGCAGTCCGCACCGGCCGTCGGTGGACTCGATCTATTTCGATAACTTCATCCTGGCCGACACGCTGGAAGAAGTGCTTGGGATCACTCCAAAAGCTGCCGGACAGACGACGCCCGAATAGGCACACAGGGCTCGGCACAGGCCAAAGTGTCGCGGCCATTCAGCCTAGAAGTCTTGTGCCGCATTTGTTCGACACCCCCCTATTGCAATCAAATGACCGCTGGTATATAGTTCTGTCACTCCTCTCGGGAGTAGCAAGCTTACCACATGGTCAATACCCTTCGCGCACTCGTCTTGTCGCTTGCTGTTGCCCTCTCTGTCTGGAGCCAGACGTTCTACGGAACGATCGTCGGCACCGTGAATGACTCTTCCGGTAGTGCCATGCCGCAGGTCAACATTACGTTGATCAACCAGGGCACGGCGGAGCGCCGCACGGCCAAGACCGATGGCGCGGGTGCTTATCAGTTCGTCAACCTGGTTCCCGGGCAGTACCGCCTGGAAGTTGAGAACACGGGCTTCCGCCGCTTCGTCCGCGACCCGATCACGGTGGAAGTATCGACCACGGTACGCATTGATGTCGCGATGCAGGTGGGCGACGTGACGCAGACGGTGGAGGTGAGTGAGCAGACGCCGCTGCTGCAAACCGAGAATGCCTCGCTGGGCCAGGTGGTGGAGCAACGCAAGGTGCTGGAGATGCCGCTGAATGGCCGCAATGTGTTCAGCCTGGTGGCGCTGGTCCCCGGCGTTGTCCCGGGCGGGCAATCCGGTTCAACGCCCACAGGTACGAACCCGTTCGCCTGGGCCAACTTCCAGATCGGCGGCGGGCAGGCGAACCAGAGCGCCTCCTACATTGACGGCGCGCCCGTCAATTCGAGCTACGTCAATCACACGACGCTGGTGCCGACGCAGGACGCGGTGCAGGAGTTTAAGGTCCAGACCAACAGCCTGGGACCGGAATTTGGGCGCTTTGCGGGCGGCGTGATCAACCTCACCACCAAGTCCGGCACCAATTCCTTCCACGGCAGTGCGTACGAGTTCTTCCGCAACCGCTCGCTGAATGCCAACACGTTCTTCAACAACCGGGCGGGTGTCCAGCGTCCGGCGTTTTCTCAGAATCAGTACGGAGCCAACATCGGCGGGCCGATTGTGAAGGACAAGACATTCTTCTTCGGGTCCTACGAGGGGTTCCGTTTGCGGCAGGGCCAGTCCTATGTGTTCTCCGTTCCAACGGACCCGATGCGTGGCGGTGACTTCGCGGACTTCCGCAATGGCAGCGGGGCGATGATCCCGGTGTTTGATCCGCTTTCCACTTGTGGCCGCCTGGGCAATGCCGCTTGCGCCACCAATGCCGCGGGTGCCGAAGTGATCTCGCGTACGCCGTTCCCGAACAACCGGATTCCGGATAACCGGATCGACCGCGCCGCCCGTTCGATGACCGCCCTTTGGGGACGGGCCAACGGCCCGGGCCTGCCTTTCACCGCCGTGAACAACTTCACGTCCAACGCCAGCGTCGGTGGCGATAACGACCAATACAACACGCGCGTCGATCACAACTATTCGGAGAAGCAGCGCATGTTTGCGCGCTATACGTTCTGGAAGAACCTCAATCTGCCCATTGATCCCTATGGCACCAAAACCTGCGTCGACCGTTGCACCGAGACGATGAATACGAACCAGGCCGTGCTGGGCGACACGATCACGCTGAACCCGTCGACGTTTCTCGACATCCGGCTTTCGTTCACCCGGTTCACCTACGACCGGTTTGCCCTGACCGCCGGGTATGACCTGACGGGTTTGGGATGGCCATCGGCCTTGAATAATCAGGTGGCCGTGCGAGTCCAGCCGATCCCGATTGTCACGGGCTACAACGGTGTCTTCGGCTCCAACGGGACCGGCAGCACGATTGTGGCGCGCAACGACATTTTCTCCATCATGCCGGGCATGACGAAGATCGCCGGCCGCCATACGTTCAAGTTTGGCGGTGAAGCACGGCGGTTGACCCACAACTACTACCAGCAGAACAATCCCTCGGGCTCGTTCAACTTTGATCCGTTGATGACCTCCACCAATCCGCTGGCGGCGGCGGGCACGGGCAATGGCTTTGCGTCATTCCTGCTGGGCATGGGCAGTGGCGGCGGGTTGACGCACAACAACTTCGTGGCGGGCCAGATGCTCTATTCCGGCTACTACTTCGGTGACCAATGGCAGATCGGCTCCAAGCTGACCCTCAACTACGGGGTCCGCATGGAAATGATGGGCCCCTGGTCGGAGCGGTTTGACCGCATGGTGGTGTTGCTGCCCAATGCCGACAACGCGCTGAGCGGACGCGGCGGTTTGCAGTTCAAGGGCCGCCTGGGTTTGGTGAATTCGGCCGACAGCCCCAGCCGCAACAATGCCCAGCGGCGCTTCCTGACGGTGCCGCGCCTGGGCTTGGCCTACCGCATGAATAACAAGACGGTGATCCGTTCCGGCTACGGGCTGTTCTATCTGCCCAACGATGTGGCCTTCAATTCGGCGCCGAACATCGACATCGCCAATGCCTATACGACGCCGTACCTGGGCACAGTGGATGGTTCCATCACGCCGGCGGACCGGCTGTCGAACCCGTTCCCGAATGGCATCATTCAGGCACCGGGCCGCGCGGCCAACATCCAGCAGTTGTTCTATGGCCAGGGCGTATCCGCCCCGCTCTACAATGACCCGCGGGCCAACATGCAGCAGTGGAACTTCGACATTCAGCGCGAACTTCCCGGTGGCGCTGCCTTGGATGTCGCTTATGCCGGATCCAAAGGCACGCACTTGCCGGGACCCAACCAGGCGATGAATCAGTTGCCGGACCAGTTCCTGTCGCAGGGTGCGGCGTTGCAGCAACAGGTGCCGAATCCGTTCTTCGGCCAGGTGCAGTTGGGGGCGCTGGCCCAGCCCACCGTGGCGCGGGGCCAACTGCTGCGGCCGTATCCGCAGTACACGGGCTTCAATATCGTTTCGCCGATGAACCGCAATTCCATCTACCATTCGGCGCAGGTAAAGCTGGAGAAGCGCTTTGCGCGCGGTGCCTCACTGCTGGTTTCCTACACCTTTGCCAAACTGATCAGCGATACCGACACGCTGACGGCGTGGCTGGAACCGGGCGGTGGGTTGGCCGTGCAGAACTTCAACAATCTGCGCGCGGAGCGTTCCGTTGCGCTCTATGATGTACCGCAGCGGGCCGTCATCAGCTACATCTATGATTTGCCTTTCGGCAAGGGCAAGTCTTTGCTGGGTAGCGCCAGCCCGGCGCTTGACCGCTTGGTGGGCGGCTGGGGCATCAACGGTGTCACGACGTTCCAGAGTGGCAATCCGCTGAACCTCAGCATGGCCGTCAACACAACCAACTCCTTCGGCGGTGGCCAGCGGCCTAACTCGACGGGCACCAACGCGAACCTGGAGGGCAGTGCGCAGAGCCGTCTGAACCGGTGGTTCGACACGTCGGCCTTTACGGCACCGGCGGCGTTTACCTTTGGCAATGTCGCCCGCTCGCTCACCGACGTCCGCTCGGCGGGCATTGCCAACTACGACTTCACCATCTTCAAGAACACGCAGATCAACGAACGGTTCGGCTTGCAGTTCCGCACCGAAGTCTTTAACTTGTTCAACCGCGTCCAGTTCAACTATCCAGGCACGCAGATGGGTAACCCGCAATTCGGCGTCGTCAGCGGACAGTACAACAGCCCGCGGCTGGTGCAGTTCGCGCTGCGGCTAAACTTCTAGGGAGTGTCCGCGCGGCTGAATTGCGTTCTTGGAATCGTGGGGCTCTGCGGCCTGGGCTTCGGCCTGGCGCAGAGCCCTTTTCTCATGTCGCCCGCCGGGCTCGACTTTGTCCATCGCCACTCTCCGACTACGCAGAAGTATCTGGTGGAGACGATGGGCGGCGGCGTGGCGCTGCTCGACTACAACCAGGACGGGCTGCTGGATATCTTTCTGGTGAACGGCGGCCGGATCAATGATCCGGTGAAACTACCGGTCGACTTCGGCCGCGAAGTTCCGGCTTACTGGAACCGGCTCTACCGGCAGAACGCCGATCACTCCTTCACCGATGTCACCGCCGCCGCGGGGCTGAGCAGCGGGCCCAATAGCTATGGCATGGGCGTCGCCGTGGGCGACTTTGACAATGACGGCTTCCCGGATCTCTATGTCACCGGCTACGGGCCGAATGCCCTCTATCGCAACAACGGCCGCGGCGGTTTTACCGATGTGACGGCTGCCGCCGGTGTCGCCGCTGGTGGCTGGTCGGCTTCCGCTGGTTTCTTTGACTATGACCGTGACGGCAGCCTGGACCTGTTCGTCACGCGCTACCTGGATTGGAGCATCGACCGCAACATCCTGTGCGGCACGCCGTTCAATGCCTACTGCCGGCCGGACAAGTTTGCTCCGGTGGCCAATGTGCTCTACCGCAACGAAGGCGGGGGGCGCTTCCGCGACGTCAGCAGTTTGACCGGCATTGCCGCGGTGAAAGGGAAGGCGCTCGGTGTCGCCTTTAACGACTACGACGGCGATGGCTTCCCTGATATCTTCGTCGCCAATGACGGTATGGAGCAGTATCTGTTTCACAACGAGCGAGGCCAGCGGTTCAAGGAAGTGGCGATGGAGGCGGGCGTGGCCTTCTCGGATGACGGGCGCACGTATGCCGGAATGGGCGTGGTGTTTGCCGACTATGACCGCGATGGCCGCCCCGATGTGCTGGTGACGAACCTGGCGCTGGAGAAGTACGCGCTCTACCGCAATGAAGGCGGTGGCCGGTTCCGCTACACCAGCCTGACGACGGGCTTGGCGGCGCTGACGGCGCGCAGTTCCGGCTGGGGTGTCGCGCTGGAAGACTTTGACAACGACGGCTGGCGTGACGTGTTGGTGGCGCAAAGCCACGTGCTTGATAACGTCGCCAAGATCAATTCCGGGCTCCGTTATCTGGAGCCGCCCTTGCTGTTGCGCGGCACGGGAGGACGCTTCCAGCCGGTGCCATTGACCGATCAGGCGATGGCGGGGCGGGGGCTGGCTGTGGGGGATCTGGATAACGATGGGGTTCTCGACGCGGTGATCACCGTCCTGGGTGGGCGGCCGGTGGTGATGACCGGCGCGCCGCTGATTCCCGCCGGCGCGCCGCCAAACTGGCTGACGGTGAAGCTGACCGGAACTTCGAGCAATCGCGACGGGCTGGGAGCCACGGTTCGCGTGGGGGACCAGATGAGCTATGTGACGACGGCGGGCAGCTATCTGTCTGCCTCTGACCGCCGCGTCCACTTTGGCTTCGGCCGCGGCTTAGGATCAAAAGGGGAGCAAGAGGTGACGGTCGAGATCAACTGGCCCAGCGGCAAGAAACAGATCCTGGAACACGTCCCGGTGAACCGTCTGTTGGACGTGAAGGAGCCGCAATGATCCTGGTTTGCCTCCTGCTGCTGGCGCAGGTGAGTCCTGAACTGACCCAACATGTCAACGCCGGTCTGCGGGCCAAGCAAGCGGGTGATTTGCCTACCGCCATCCGGGAGTTTCTGAAGGTGGCTGAACTGGCTCCGGCGCTGGCGGCCGCGCACGTCAATCTCGGAGCTGTCTACTATGAGTCGCGGGACTACGGCCACGCGATCCCGGCTTTGAGGAAAGGGCTGGAGTTGAACCCGGAACTGCCGGGGGCCCACGGCATGCTGGGGGCGGCACTGCTGGCGCAGGGATTTGCGGCGGAGGCGATTGCTCATTTGGAAAAGGGCCAATCGCTTGACCTGCTGGGTGTAGCCCTGCTGGAAGTGGGCCGTGACCGGGAGGCGCTGGACCGGCTGGAGGCATCGCTGCAAAGCCGCCCTAATGATCCGGATCTGCTCTACTATCTGGGCCGGGTCCATGCCCGGCTGGCGCAGCAAGTAACGGACCGGATGGCGGCTGAGTTCCCCACCGCAGCCCGGACGGTCCAGTTGCGGGCAGAAGCGCGGACCGCGGCGGGCGATCAGGCGGGGGCCGTCAGGGAGTTTCAAGCGGCGCTGAAGCTGCGCCCGGACTTGCATGGTGTGCATCTGGCGCTGGGCGAAATCTACTTGAGCGCGGGCGACTATCCGGCTGCCGAGAAGGAGTTCCGGGCCGAGACAGAACTGGTGCCGGGCTCCGCAGTGGCGGCTTATCAGTTGGGCGCCGTGTTGCTGAACCTGGGCGACGCGGGCCGGGCCGTCAAGGAGTTGGAGCGGGCGGAAGCGCTGAAGCCCGGCATGCCGGAAGCACTGCTGGCGCTGGGGAGGGCGCAAGTGGCCACCGGTGCCAGCGGCGCGGCCGAGAAGAACTTTCTCCGCGTGATTGAGCAAGAGCGGAACAGCCTGCTGACCGAAGCGGCCCATTTCCAGTTGGCCCAGCTTTACCGCCAAATGGGACGCACGGCGGACGCTGACCGGCAGCAGACGCTGTTTCAAAAGAGCCGTTCCCAGCGCCAGAAGTAGTCGGTCCACCTAGCCTGATGGGGCCTGACTGACGCGGCCCACCCTTGTGGCGGCCCACCCTGAGGCGGCCCATATTGACTTCATGCCAACACATTGCCCTCGTTCCCCAAGCCCCGGCACTCGTCACTAACCAATGGGGCTGGGTGGATCTGCTAACTTGAAATTTGTGAGGCGTTTATTCGGCAATAATACAGCTGCTTGGCTAATGTTCTCGTCCCTATTGGGGGCCGAGGCACTTGCCGCCAGCGCCGCGCCAAAACAAGTCCTTATCCTTCATTCCTACCGGGCCGGATATGAATGGACCGATGATATTACGCGCGGTATTCGCTCCGCGTTTGACCAAAATAATGGCGCTATTGTGTGGTTTGATTTCATGGAGGCCCGGCGCCGGCCCTATCCTGGCATGGCCGAGTCCTTCCGTCAGAGCCTTCAGCTGAAACACCACGGAAGGCGCTTTGACGTGGTGATCACTGTGGACGACGAGGCCCTGGACTTTGTCCTCCACCACGCGCAAGGGATGTTTGATGGCATACCCTTGGTTTACTGCGGCATCACTCCGTCGCCGTTGATTGCGGGCCTGCCACGGGAGCGGGCAACGGGCGTGCTGGAATCGGATCCAACCGCACAGTTGCTCCGGCTGGCCCTGAGTCTGCATCCCGGGACGCGTCACCTGTACGTGGTGGTGGACAAGTCCCCGCAGGGCATCTCCGTCAAGGAGCAGGCGCTGGCGGCCGCACAATCGTACCCTCGGCTGACCGCTCACATCCTGGACGGCGCCATCTTGAGCGTGCCCGAGATCCTGGAGCAGTTGAAGGCTGCCCCGCCCGGCGGGCTTTTGTTGATGAACCAATTCCGGCTGGATCGGGCTGACAACTATGTCGGCCCGGCGGAGGCGGAGTATGCGTTTGCGGCTGCCGCCAACATGCCGGTTTACGGCGCATTTATCAGCCAGGTGGGACGCGGAATCCTGGCCGGGACGCCCAACGGCGGATTCGACCATGGCACCCTGGTGGCGGGCCTGGCGCTGCGTGTTCTCAACGGCGAGCCGCTGAAGTCGATTCCGCAGCTGGCGGCCTATCCGCTCACCTTCGTATTTGACTATGCGGAGATGCAGCGCTGGGGTATTGATGAGTCTGCCTTGCCAGCCAAGTCGCAGATTCGCAACCGTCCGGCCTCGACGTGGCGCGACTACGGCCCCTGGCTGGCCGGGATCGCCTTGTTTCTCACGCTCCAGGCGCTGGTGATCTTTGCCCTGAGCCGCAACATCCTGCAGCGCCGCCTGGCGCAGGCCAAACTGAACCAAGCCCTGAAAGATCTCTCCGGCGCGCTGGAGTTGAGCGGCCGCGCTGCCCAGATGAAGGACCGGTTTGTGGCCAACATCAGCCATGAACTGCGCACCCCGATGAATGGCGTGCTGGGCATGCTTCAGGCTTTGCAGGATACGCCACTGGTTCCGCAGCAGCGCGACTCGGTAAATCTGGCCACCCGGTCGGCCCGTTCCCTGCTGACGATTCTGAATGACATCCTCGATTTCTCGCGGATGGAAGCCGGCAAGCTGACACTGGTGCCGGTGGAGTTCTCGCTGCGCGAGCGGATCACGGAGCTGACCTCGTTGCTTCGGCCGAGCGCCGCGCCTGAGGTGATGCTGGAGTCTCAAGTGGCCGATGATGTGCCCGACCTGCTGCGCGGTGACGCCGGCCGGCTCCACCAGGTGTTGATGAACCTGACTGCCAACGCGCTGAAGTTCACGGCCCGGGGCCGTGTCTCCATCCGCGTGGAATGCACCGGCGCGTTGCCCGTCCCTCCTGCTCTGTCCGTGACGCGCGGCGGCGACGAAGCCACTAACGAGGAGACCATCCAACTGCGCTTTGTGGTGGCGGATTCCGGGATTGGCATTGCCGCTGACCAGATCAGCCGTCTGTTCAAGCCTTTCTCACAGGTGGATGATTCCAGCACGCGCCGCTTTGGGGGCACCGGCCTGGGTCTCGCCATCTCGCGCCAGTTGGTGGAGCGGATGGGCGGAACCATCCAGGTCCAAAGCGAAGTGGGCTTGGGCAGCACGTTTGTGGTGGAACTGCCGTTGGAGGTGCTCAACCGCGGCAGCGCCCCGGTGGCCCTGCGTGTCCGGCCGCGCTTTGGTGGCCGCAAGGTGTTGGTGGTGGAAGATAACCCCATCAACCGCGTTGTCGCGCAGCGCCTGCTGGAACGGACGGGCTGTGAGGTGGCGGTGGCGGTGGACGGACTGGATGGGTTGGCGATGGTCACGGCAGCCGCCCCGGACCTGGTCCTGATGGACGTCCAGATGCCAGGAATGTCGGGCCTGGAGGCCACGCGCGAGATCCGCAGGCTGCCGGAACCCGCCTGCAAAGTGCCGATCGTCGCCATGACCGCCAGCTCCATGACCGGGGACCGTGAGCGGTGCCTGGAATCCGGCATGAACGACTACTTGAGCAAGCCGCTGGAGCTGGAGGTGCTGGAAGCGGTGGTGGCGCGCTGGTTGTTGGTGACGGATTCGCCCACGGCCAACTGAGCGGTGTATGCTCCTTGCATGCGGAACCTTGTCTGGTTGTTCACGGCCACGTTTGTCTTTGCCCAAGCGCCTGACCTCACGGTCGGGGGTGACTACCCGAAGCAGTTCGAACGCTGGCTGACCCAGCAAGCGGAGAAGCACTGGGATCAGCGCGAGCGCACGGTGGCCGCGTTGTCGAGTGCGGCGCAGATCAAGGCGCGGCAGGAGTATGTGCGCCGCACCGCCCGCGAGTTGATCGGTGGCCTGCCGGAAGGGAAGACTCCGCTGAACGCTCGGGTGACGGGAGTCGCTCCCCTGCTGGGCGATGGCTACCGGGTGGAGAACGTCATCTTTGAGAGCCTGCCGGGTTTTCAGGTGACGGCCAACCTCTACCTGCCCACCCGCGGCCCCAAGCCATACCCGGCGGTGCTGGGCGTGGCCGGGCATTCGATGAATGGCAAGGCTTCTTCCACATACCAGACCGCCTTCATTGGCTTCGCCCAACGGGGCATCGCGGTGCTGGCCTATGACCCGCCCGGTCAAGGTGAGCGCCTGGAATTTCTCGATCCCGTCAGCGGCAAGTCTCGCGCCGGTATTGGTGTGCCGGAACATCAGATGGCGGGGTTGCAGTGTCTGCTCACCGGAACCAGCATTGCGCGCTATGAGATCCACGACGGCATCCGCGCTTTCGACTACCTGCTCACCCGCCCGGAGATCGACCCCAAGCGGATCGCGGTGGCGGGCAACTCCGGTGGTGGCACGCAGGCGGCCTATCTGGCGGTGCTGGAGCCGCGGCTGGCCGGGGTGGTTTCTTCCTGCTACATGACGCGGTGGCGGGAGCTATGGTCGGGTCCGGGCCCGCAGGATGCAGAGCAGGTGTGGCCGGAGTTCATCTCGCGTGGGCTTGATTTTGGCGACTTCGCCCTGGCCGCCGCACCCCGGCCCTTTCTGATGACGACGGCCATCCGCGACTACTTCCCCATCGACGGGGCCCGCACAACGTTCAAACAAACGCAGCGCTTGTTTGACCTGCTGGCCGGGGGCGAGAAGATGGGCTACTTCGAGTTTGACGATACGCATGGCTGGTCCAAGCCACGGCGTCAGGCTGCGAATCGGTGGCTGGAAAAGTGGCTGCTCGGGAAGGACTCCGATGGCGCGGAAGGAGAGATTCTCACCCAGGAGGAGAGCAAGCTCTACGCGACATCGACGGGCCAAGTGTCGACTTCCGGCGGTACCGAGACCGTGCAATCGCTGAACCGGAAGCTGGCGTCGGAGCTGAAGACCGCACGCGAGAAGCGCGCCGAGCCGGTGACGGTGGCCCGCATCAAGCAGGTGATCGGCTACCAGGAGCCGCCGCCGGGTCCGCCGCCGGCAGTGTCGCGCGGAACGGTTGCTCGCGATGGCTATCAGGTGGAGAAGCTGGAACTGACGGTGGAGGGTGGTGTGACCATTCCGGCACTGCTCTACTTCCAAACGCTGGCGGAGCCTCCGGCGCGGGCTTGGGTCTATGCGTCCGGTGCGGGCAAGGCGGGCGATGCTGATATTGCGGAGTTGGTCCGTGCCGGCCACGTGGTGCTGGCGGTGGAGCCGCGCGGCTCGGGCGAAGGCTACCGGGCGAGCGGGGTGGGCGGCTATAGCGGGGCTTACCAATTGGCGGCGCGCACGTGGCTGCTGGGGCGCAATCTGCTGGAGATGCAGGCGGCGGATTTGGTGCTGGCGAACCGCTATCTGCGATCCCGCATTGGGGACCGGCGAATCGGCTTGCTGGCAAAGGGTACGCTAGGCCCGGCGGCCAGCTTCGCGGCGGCTCTCGACCCCGGCTTCGGGCAATTGGTGGTGGAGCGGGGCGTCCTCTCCTACGGTGCCATCGTCAACGCTGCGGTGCACGAGAATCAGACCAGCGCTGTGGTCCCCGGCATCCTGAAGCAGTTCGATCTGCCGGATGTATTGCGGACGCTGGCCCCACGCCGGGTGACGTTGGTGTCTCCGGTGACGCCGAATCAATTGTCTCCAGGGTTGATGGACTCAGTGGGCGAAGTGGCCACCGGCCCGGCGCGGGCGAGCGTTGTGTTCCGCGGCGAAGCCTGGACCCTGCGTCGGACCGTGCCGGAGATGTTCTAGCGGAGAAGTTCGGCTGCCGGGCTACCGGCGGCGACGGGTCCAGCAGAGGAGCCCTACAACGGCACCGACCACCGCCGCGGTTGCCGGTTCCGGTACGGCTGATGAAGGATTGCTGACGGAAAAGACCAAGCTGTCCGGCAGCGTAATCTTGTCGCCCTCACTCATGTTGAAGATAGTCATCCTGGCCTTCACGGTTATAGCCTCGTTAAACTGCAGAAACAGAGAGCTGGTGGAATTGCTGTTTACCCCGAAGGTCTCCGGTGGCTCAACTGGACCTGCCAAGTAGCGAAGCACGTTAACGCTGCTTGAGGGGACGGGGAACAAAGGCAACGGACCGGGGAGGGGCAGGGGCAGAACTGGCAAATAGGGACCATTAGACCCCGAGCCAGGACCTGTGACGGGCACAACTACAGTCGCGATGGAATTACACATGCAATTGAAGGCTTCGGCCGACATCCGAACCCAATGCCCATTCCCGAAGTGGCCGTCCACGGATCCGGAAAACTTCACGCCGGGACCACCAATTGGGCGGTCAAGCGGAACAGTCCACAGCATGTCCAGTGACACGTCGCCGCACATGCCCTGAGTGCACTCGATGGTGGCTTCGGTGAAGGAGAAGTTGAACCAACCCGGACTGGTCAGCACCTTGAGCGTGCCACCAAACTTTAGTGTCGCTTCACCGCCACTAACATCACCGAACAGCCTATGGAATTCCGTCGCGCTGGTGAGGGGAGCAGGGCCGGCAATGTCGACAAACACCTGACCGCCCGCGGTTCCGGTCAAGGAAGCAGATGAGCCGCCGTATAGGCCGCTGCAGACCGCCAACGCCAACAATAAACCAGTCACGCGCATGGAATCACCTCAAGGTTAAGTACCCTGAAGACTACTCCATCTCGGATAGGCTGTCAATTGGCGGAGCACTAGTCTGAATCCGGTGCCCGCGGACCCTGCGCCGGACGGTGCCGGAGATGTTCTAAACGAGTCCTAAGCGTGCCGGCGGGCCCAGAAGAGCAGGCCCACGGCCGCACCCACCAGGGCCAAAGTCTGAGGCTCAGGAATCGTCGAGGCCGGATACCTGACAGAGAAGACCAAGCTATCGGGTAGCGTGATGGTGTCGCCCTCGGACATGTTGAAGATGGTCATCCTGGACTTCACGGTGACCGCCTCGGCAAACGAAAGCCCTTGAACTGCAGTGCCATTATTGCGGAGGCCCTGGCCGTTCACCGCTCCTTCCAAGAAACTCGCAAAGGCCACCGAGCTGAGTACCTTCTGATCCGGCAGATTGGACGGAGTTCCGGAAAAGGCTCGACCTGTGATCTGGACCCAATGCGGGTTCCCGAAATCGCCTTCCACTGATCCGCCAAAGTTGACTTTGGCCTTGGGGCGAGGCCCTGGCTGAATCACTACCTTGGTATCCCCGGTATCCCCGATGATCGGGCTGTCGATCGGGACGGACCACATCATGTCCAGCGACACGTTACCGCATTCGCCATTCGTGCACGCAATGGTGGCATCGGTAAAGACAAACTGGAACAGGCCAGGGCTGGACAGCACCTTCATGGTGCCGCCAAAATCCAATGTCCCGCCCGCGAGATTGTAGGTAGCCAAGGCGCTGGTCAGCGGAGCCGAACCGTCGACATTAACGAACGTTTCCGAGCCGGCCGTTCCCACCAGCGAGGCAATGGGGCCTCCGTACAGGCCGCTGCCGATAGCCAACGCCAATGCTAGACCAGTCAAACGCATGGATCACCTCGAAGAAAAAGTTGTAACTTGAAGACTACGTCATCGTCACTAGCCTGTCAAGAAATCCAGTACTAGCCGGTCGATTCAAACTCCGGGGCTAGCTTGCCCATCGCAAGCGCCGGTCCAGCGTGGCGTAAAGGCATACAACCAGTACACAGAGAAGCATGCCTTCCAGCGGATGGAGCAAGTGGAAAGTCTTAGGCCCCCAACTGGCGTCGAAGAACCAGAATGGCTTTGGTTCCAGGCGCGACAGCAGGATCCAGGTTCCAGGTGGGCCGGTAGGTCCGGTGAGCGCGACTTTTCCGGCTAGCCAAAGCAGTGTTCCCATACCCAACACAGCTGCGGTGAAGCGGTAGGCGGGGCCAAACGGCGGCCACTTTGGAGGCGAGGCTTTCTGGACGGGGATGGTGGCCACTAGCAGGGTCACCATCAGCCCAGCACCGAATATGTTCATCACGATGTCATTGAAATCGAGCGGGATGCCCCAACCGGGGTGCAGCATGCCGTACTGCCAGCTTTCATCAAAAGTACCCAGCCAAGCGGTCCAGGCCACGGTCTCACCAAAGCGCCCGGAGAGTGCAAATACGGGGCACGCCAGCAGGGCATATTGGGCAAAGTGGATGAACTCATTGTTGTTGACGCTAAAGAAGTGGACGGCGGCGATGATGCCGGCAGCGGTCCCCACCCAGTAAATGGGTAGCAGTTGCAGGTCCGGATTCTGGCGGATGCGCCGGATGAGTAACAAGCTAATCGCAGCCAATACCGTTACGCCCAGAACCAGCCATGTCCGCTGCAGTGCGCCATAACCGACTAACGTCTGTAGTTGACGCACCAGGTCCTGGATGCGGTCGTGATTGACGGCAGAGGTAAAGGTGTAGGCGGCCACGGCGAAGGCGGTGAGCCAAGGGTGAGTTCTGAACCAACAAAGTAGCGACTGCATCGGGCCTTCCAGAATCACGCGATAATACCACGGTGCAATCAAAGCTCTACCGGTGGGCTGGGCTGGCCGCCCTGGCTTTCGCTGCTCTGCTGTTGCGCAGTGTGCCGCTGCTGGATGTGGTGCTAACCGTCGATGGCGTCAACTATCAGGAGACGGACGCCTGGCACCATATCCGGCTGATTGAAGCGCAGCATCAGAATTGGCCCCACCCGCTGAAGGTGGATCCGCTAAGCCTCTACCCGGCGGGTCAACCGTCCTCCGTGGCCCCGCTGTTCGATTTCCTCATCGCAACCGCGGGACTGGTGTTGCCGCTCGATCTGGCGGCGGCCTGGGCCCCGCCGGTGATGGCGGCCGTCACGGTGATCGCGGTTTGGGGTTACACCCAGGCGGCATTCGGCAGTTTGGCCGGATGGCTAGCCGCTCTGCTGGCCGCAGGCTCCGCTGGCCGTTGGCTGAGCATGGGAAAGCTGGGCTTCACCGATCATCACGTGCTGGAGGGGTTAACCGCCGCCTTCTTGCTGTGGGCGCTGGTCCGCTGGCGGCCGTGGTGGGCGGGCGTGGCTCTGGGGGCCTATCTGTTGACCTGGGTGGGAGGCGCGCTGGTGGCGGCGCTGGTGGTGGCCTGGATGGCCTTCGAACTGATCCTCGATCGCAGCCGCTTCCGGGCGTCCATGACTACGCTCGCGCTGGCGCTCGCGTGTGTGGTCCCGTTCTTCGACTCGCTGTGGATGGAGTACAGCTTGGCCGTACTCGCGGGTGGCCTGGTGATGCTGTCCTTGATCCGGGTGGCGGGATGGCGCTGGACGTTGGGGGTTGTGGCTGCGGGGGCCGGGATAGCCGTGTGGCTGAAGCCGGAACTGGCCGGCATTCTCAACTTCATCACTTCGCCCTCGAATTCGACCGGCGTGGCTGAATTGAGGCCGCTGGTTTATCGGAGCGGCCGGTGGACACTGGTCCCTTACTTCCAGCAGTTGGGGGTGGTGGGCCTGGTGATGATTCCTGCCTTGGGCCTGCTAGCCCGGCGGCTGGTGGGCTCCACGGGAAGCGGCTTCCGTCTGCTGTGGGGGTGGGCGATCGTGTTTCTGGTGTTGGCGGCCGGGCAGGAACGCCTCACTCAGTATTCACTTCTGGGGGCCATCCCGCTGGGCGCGGGTCTGGTGGCTTGGCTGGTGGACCGGTTGCGGCCCGCACTGCGGCCGTTCGCGGTGACGGTGGCGGCATTTCTGCTGGTTGGGCCGAGCGTTGTTTTCTACCCGCAACTTCTGGGCCCGGATTCCGGCGTGCCCGAGGCTTGGCGGGAGGCGCTGGCCTGGGTGCGGACCCAGACGCCGGACCCCGCCGCGCAGCCCTACGGCATTCTCAACTGGTGGGGCAGCGGCTATTGGATCACGGCCCTGGCGCATCGCCAGCCGCTCAGCAACCCCACCCAAGCCGGAGCGGAGGACGCGGCCCGGTTGCTGCTGAGCGAGGACCCGGCCGTTGCCGCCACCATGGCGAAGCAAGGGCTACGGTATGCGATGGTCAGCTCTGAACTTCTGCTGCTACCCAGCGAACAGGGGGCTACCGGGGCCTTCACCAGTGTGGTTGGCGGGGCGGGGCAGAACATCAGCAACTACATTCAGACCTTTTACCGCGCCGTGCCCGATGGCTCACTACGGCCCGAGGTGCGCTTTATGCCCGCCTACTTCCGGACGCTGATTGCCCGGCTGGGCTTGAGCGGCCCTTGGCGGCATGCCGGCTCGGCCTCCGTGCAGGCGTTGGCCTATGTCCGCAAGCAACGCCAGGGCCACACTTATAAAGAGATCGTGGCCGAGTTTGCGGGGACGCCGGAGCAGGCGGATGCCTTCATCGCCCAGCAGCAGGCCCTGGGGAACGACGCTTCGCGGGTCAGCGATAATCCAGCGGTTCCCTGTATCCCGGTGGAACCGCCAGCGGGGATCCGGCAAGTGTTTCCCGAGGCCTCGCGAATGGCCCCGGAAACTCTGGTGTTCGCCATCGCCCGATAGCGAGTTTGTCGGCAAAGCCGGGCGTTTGATTGCCCGTCCCGCTTGAAACCGGACCCTCTGTCGCGCGACAGTAGAGTTTGACCCCGCAAATTACCGTCCTCGACACGGGCGGGCAGTACTGCCACCTGATCGCCCGCCGCGTCCGTGAATTGGGCATTTATGCCGATGTCCAGCAGAGCGATGTCCCCGCGGCGACGCTGGCTGATCGCCGCGGCATCATCATCTCTGGCGGCCCGGCCAGCGTCTACGCGCCCGATAGCCCAACTACGGAGAAAGAGCTCTACGCGCTTGGCGTGCCCGTGCTGGGCATCTGTTATGGCTTGCAGTTGATGGCCGATTCGCTGGGCGGCGAGGTGGCGCTGGGCGACAAGGGCGAGTATGGCAAGGCGACACTGCATGTCGATGATGCCTCCGGTTTGCTGGCGGGATTTGATGCGGATGAGCCGGTGTGGATGAGCCATCGCGATCAGGTCCGCACGCCGCCGCCTGGCTTCCGGCGGACGGCCACCACGGCCACCTGCCCGGTTTCGGCCATCGAGGATGGAGAACGCAAGCTGTACGGCGTGCAGTTCCACCCGGAAGTGGTCCACACGCTGCGGGGACGGCGGCTGCTGGAGAACTTCCTGTTTGGCATCTGTGGCTGCGTGAAGGATTGGGACCCGCAGCAGCAACTGCCCGAGATTGAGCGCCAGGTGCAGGCGATCGCCGCGGGCCGCAACGTACTGTTCTTCGCGAGCGGCGGCGTCGATTCCACCGTGGCATCCGCGCTGTGTGTGCGTGCCCTGGGGGCGGAGCGGGTCCATGCCGTCTATGTCGATACCGGCCTGATGCGCGAAGGCGAGACGGAGTTCGTCGAAAAGACGTTTGAAGGCTTCGGCCACGGTGTCTTTGAAGTGGTGGATGCGCGCGCGGAGTTTCTGGGTCAACTGGCGGGCGTGACGGAGCCGGAGCGCAAGCGGCATATCATCGGCGAAGAGTTTGTCCGCGTGCAGGAACGCATTCTGGAGCGCGGCCGCTTTCTCGATGGCGAATGGATTTTAGGCCAGGGCACTATCTACCCCGACACCATCGAATCGGGCGGCACCAAGAAAGCCGACCTGATCAAGACCCACCACAACCGCGTGGCCGGCATTCAACGCTTGATGGAAGCCAACCGCATCGTCGAGCCGTTGCGGGATCTTTATAAGGACGAAGTGCGGGTGCTGGGCCGGACGATGCAGCTTCCGGATGAACTGCTGGACCGGCATCCGTTTCCGGGTCCGGGGTTAGCCATCCGCTGCCTTTGTTCTGATGCGGCGGCCGCTGTGGAGGCGACGCCGGAGGGTTGGGTGGTCCCGGTGCGCAGTGTGGGCGTGCAGGGTGATTCGCGCACATACCGTCCGGTGCTGGCGGTGGAAGAGTTACCGACGGAAGAAGTGATTGACCGGGCGACGCACCTGATCAACCAGCGCTCCGACGTCAACCGCGTGATTGCCCGCTGCGGTGGTCACTCGCCGTTCAGCGAGGCCCAGGTGCGGCCCAGCGCCATCACGGAAGAGCGCCTGGACCGGCTGCGCCGCGCCGATGCGATTGTGCGCGAGATGTCGGAGCAGTCTGGCTTTGAGCAGCAGGTGTGGCAGTTCCCGGTGGTGCTGATCCCGCTGGGCGATGCGGCGCGGCCGGATTCAGTCGTGCTGCGGCCCATCTATTCCGTTGACGGCATGACGGCCAGCGCGGTGGCGATGCCGGACGGCCTGCGGGAGGCGTTGGTGGCCCGGTTGCTCGAAATTCCGGGAGTGGCGCACGTGCTATACGACATCACCCACAAGCCTCCGGCGACGATTGAGTGGGAGTAGGATGAGGGGCGGCATACGATTGCGTTGATGCACGACCTGCTAGATCTGCCCCGTGCCTTTGGCTTGAGCCATCCACCCGTGACATGCTCCTTTGCGTTGGCGATTGCCGGATGTGTTTTTTCGTCTCGCCGCCTCACCAAAGCCCAGGCGCAGATGCGCGCCAAACTGCCCCCCGAGCCCGATCATATTCTGAACTATGTCGCCAACGGGTATTTTGGCCGCAAACGTGTTCGTAGCCGATATCGGGCTGTGTTTGGACCGGACGGGCTTTTCCGCGAAGCTACGCGGGCCGAGTGGGTACTCGCCGTTAGCGGTCTTGTGCTTTTCGTCACCACGGGCGTGGGCCTGTTTGTTTTCGGTCAACCATATCAGCGCTGACCGGAAGACAATTGGGCGATCAGTTACTACCCCGACACCCGCTGCAGCATGCGGGGGTTGGAAAGGATCACGATTTCTTCGATGATGGTGGGTATATGGCACGTCGCAAGAAGTTCGACGAAGGCAAAGGCGTGCGGGAGATCGCGCGGGAGCGCGTCGGTACCGTCCCGGCGACGAAAGTGATAGTCTCGAAACTCAAGAAGCCACCGAAGTATAAGAAACCACCGGGCGAGGAAAAAGAATGAAGGGTTTGCTGCTGTTGCTGGGTTGCGCGCTGGGCGCGTTTGCTGAAACGAAGTTGCTGAAGAATGCCACCGTCATCGATGGCACGGGATCGGCCGCTAAGCCCGGCACCTCCATCCTGGTGGTGGACGGACACATCACGCAGATCGGGACGCACGTGAAGGAGCCGAAGGGTGCCGAAGTGATCGACCTGACCGGCAAGTTCGTCATCCCGGGCTTGATCGCGTCCCACGGCCACTTGGGCAACACCAAGGGCTTCATCCAGGACCCCAAGAATTTCACCCGTGAGAACGCCGAAGCGCAGTTGAAGAACTACGCCTCCTATGGCATCACGACGATGGTTTCGATGGGTAGTGACCAGTCGCCCGTCTGGGCCATTCGGACGGAGCAGCGCGCTGGGCGGCCTTCAATGGCCCGTGTGATCACCGCTGGCCGTGGCTTTACCGGCAAGAACGGCTATCCGACCTCGGCCATGGGCATGAAGGGCGTGCCCTATGAGATCGAGACCGTGGAGCAGGCGCAGAAGGCCGTTGACGAACAGGCGGCGCTCAAGGTGGACTTGATCAAGATCTGGATGGATGACCACCTGGGCAAGGAGAAGAAGATCTCCCCGGAGCTCTGCAAGGCCATCATCGCCCAGGCTCACAAGCATGGCCTGAAAGTGGCCGCCCACATCTTCTACCGCGAAGATGCGCGCGTGTTGATTGAAAGCGGCCTGGACATGATCATCCACAGCGTCCGCGACAAGCCGGTGGATGATAGCTTCATCGCCTTGATGAAGAAGACCGGTGCCCGGTTGGGCGCGGCGACGCTGGCGCGCGAGATCTCGATGTTCTACTACGCCGAACCCCGGCCGTTCCTCGACGACCCGTTCTTCACTCGTGGCGTCGGTGGCCCCTCGGGCGAGATCGTTACCCGAATGAAGTCCGCCGCCTACCAGCAAGGACAAAAGATCGACCCGGACCACAAGCTCTATCCGGACTTTCTGGAGACGGCCAAGAAGAATCTGAAGAAGCTCTACGACGCCGGTGTTCCAGTGGGCATGGGTAGCGACTCCGGCCCGCCCGTTCGCTTCCCCGGCTACTTTGAGCATTGGGAAATGGAACTGATGCAGGAAGCGGGCCTGAAGCCCGCCCAGATCATCGTCTGCGCCACGCACAACAACGCGCAAAGCTATGGCTGGGACAAGCAGATCGGGACGCTGGAAAAAGGCAAGTGGGCGGACCTGGTGGTGCTGAGCAAGGACCCGACGGTGGACGTCAAGAACATCCGCGCCATCGAAATGACGATGGTGGCGGGCAACGTGGCCTACAAGGCCAAGTAAGCCCGCGCCAACTGCTGGCCTGACGAGCAAACGCTGTACCGCGCCCCGGCGGAGCGGTGAGGAAGAGAGAATGGGAGCGATGCCTGATTCGCCGCCTGTTTTCCATTTCATCAACGACATTGTGCCCGCCGAGACGCGCGAAACCTTGCAGACAGCATGCCTGGAGCGCGGCGTCGAGTTTCGCGAGATAAAGTTCCGGGAGTTCGTCTACCGGCCCGAGAACCAGTGCGAAGACGGCGACATGCTCTACCGGCCGGCTACCTCAATGGGGGCCTTGCGGGTGGAGCAGTTCATGATCTCGCCCCGGACCGCGACTTTCTATCGCGAACCGGCGGGGTGTTTCTTCTCGGGCACCGGGTTCCCGCCGGTCTTCACCTACCACGGTGTTCCCACGCCTCGAACAGTGTCGGTGACGCAGCGCAGCCGCGTGCTTTTGCGGCAGCATGTCGATGAACTGGGCGGGTTTCCGGTGGTGGCCAAGGTGATGGGCTTTTCCGGAGGCGCGGGCGTGGTGAAGATCGACAACTGGGCGACCCTGTATTCGTTCGTCGACTACGCCATGGCCGTGGGCCATCAGCCGCTGCTGCAGGCTTTCATTGAGGAAGCTCTTCACTGGCGCACCATCGTGGTGGGGGACCGGGTGGTGGCCGCGCATCGCAATACTCCGGAGCCGGATGATTTCCGCACCTACGCCGCGGATGACCCGTCCGTGGTGGGCGAAGCACCGCCGGAGGTCACTGCGGCTTCCATCGCGGCCGTCCATGCGCTACGGCTTGAATTCGGCGGCGTCGATGTTCTGGAGCATCCCAGCGGCCGGGTCTACGTGCTGGAAGCGAACTTCCCCTGTTACTTTGCCCACGCGCAGGTGACCGCCGGGGTGGATATCTCCGGCGCGATGATGGACCACCTGCTAGCAAAGCGCATGGCGCTGCTGGCCCAGTAGTGGCCGGTCTATTCGGGCGTACCTTCGTCCGTCGTGGTTGGCCGTCCGGATCGCGCGCGCAATGCCGCCACGCCCACCAGGGCCAGGCCGACCAAGCTCCAGGTCTGCGGCTCCGGTATGTCGAGCAAACTTACCGGGTAGACCGCCTTGGCGCTCTGCTCCTGGTTGAGGTCGAGCTTTTTGGAGGTTCGCTCTTTGGAACCCAGATCCAGTTTCGCCGTAGTCTCCTTGGCAGAGATATCCGCCTTGTTGACATCTTCCTGTGCGCCATCCTGGCCCTTGGCGCGTGACTCCTGGAACTTGCCGGACTCTTCAAACTTGGCATCCGACTCGTTCTGCAGCCGATCGTTGGACTTGCTCCGCCGTTCGTTCTGGACGTCGTCGTCGGTAATGAGGTTGGACTTGCGGGCGCTCTCGGTTGTCAGCTCGGCCGCGATCTTGCGGGTTTCCTCGGCCGCTTTTTGGGACTGCTCCGCTTGGGCTTCCTGAGTAATTAGATCGAGGCCCTTTTTCTTGGCAGCCTCCTCATCAGCATTTTCACGGGCTTGGATTTTCGCCAATTCTTCCGAGGCGTGGACTTTGCCGGCCTCTTCGAGGTTGGCGTCGACTGCCTTTCTTCCCTCCTCCGCCGTGCGTGCCTGGGCGTTGGCCGCATCAATCTTCGCCCGGCCTTCCTTCTTGTTCTCTTCCGTGAGGGCGGCGGTGGCTTCGGCGGAATTGATCGTAATGGGTTCGGCCAACGCGGCTGCCGGTGCCAAGGCAGCGGTAGCGGTCAAGCGCCGCAGCATTTGCCGCCG
>JAPKYX010000269.1 GCA_026394075.1 Acidobacteriota bacterium | reverse complement strand
CGTCAGCTTGGGGCTATTTCACATCATCGAACAAGCCCCAAGCTGACGCATGGGGCTATGGCCCAAAACTATCCGGTCAAAGCGCCTAACGCGGCGAGATCCGTGGCCAGGCCAGTTCCACGCCCTGCGCCACGAGCGAAGCCTGAAACTCCTTGCGCCGCGCTTCGTTGTTGTGGATGGCGCGGGGGGACTGGCGGGTCTTGACAGCGTGAGCGGCCAATGCCCCAGCCGATTCGCCGATGTTCCATTCCACCGGGTGCAGGCGGTAGCAGCCGTTGGTGATGTGGGTGACGCCCAGGTTCTTGGAGGCGGCCAACAGATTCTCGACACGGCGCGGGATCAGGGCCCCCATGGGGATCTGGAACGGCAGTGAGCTGACGTCGATGTAGTTGTCGCCGCCCGAGGAGGGGTGCAGGTCGATCCGGTAGCTGCCGATGCCCACCGAATCGGCAAAGGCTTCGGCGGTGACCTGTTCGCGGGACTGGCCGGTGGCCTTCATGCGCGCTTCGGTACCGACGTGCTGTTCAACGACCGTGACCTCCGCCTTGATGCGGCGTGACTCGCGGATGTAGGGATACTTGGCCAAGCCATCCGCGGTGCCGGACTGGTCGCCACGCAGCTTCAGGCCCTTCCAGCCCGCGCCGGTGGCGGCCGGAGCCTCGGTCTGCATCCAATACAGCAGGCTGAGCGAGAGATCACGGCCGCCCTTGAGATGCCGCGCTGCTTCGGCGTCGCTCACCTCATGCAGGTTGCCCAGCCAGTAGTCGTTCTGGGGCCAGTTGATCAGCGAGATGTCGGCACCCGCGTCGCCTTCAAAATGGCTTTTTGACCGGATGCGGCGGTAGAGCCAGAGGTTCAGCGGTCCCGCGCCGCCGGTGGACTCGGTAGGGTCGAACTTGACGGCGCGGGGTTCCAGCGTAATGGGGTTCGACATCGACCAGCTGAGCAGTTTGCCCGGCCAGTTTTTGGGCTTCAGGTTGGGCACATAGTCGCGCCAGAACTGGTAGTTGTCCGGCTTGTCGATGGTGTGGTCCTCGCCAGGGTGGTAGCTGACGGAGAAGCAAATAGTGAAGGCCTGGATGTTGGCCGGTTGGGCCGCTTCCGGTGCGGAGGGTTCGCCGGTCTCTTTGCGCGATTCAAAGCCAGTGACGTATTCCACTTTGGCCAGCGGCAGCAGGTCGCCTTGCTCGGTGGCGTCGATGAAGTAAGGCGCTTCGATCACCCGCGTGGCCCCGGTTTCAAGATCCTTCACGCTGACGGCGGTGATGCGGTCGCCGCTGGTGGCCGCCGCCGCGGGCCGGTGGCGGAGCAGCAAGGTCAAATGCCCGCTGGAGAGCCACGGCGAGAGAATGGCTTCGATGACGGCGAGCGAGACGGGCGGCTCATGCGTCAAGGCAGAGACGCTACCGCCACCGGGGTTGAAGACGCTCTGTTGGCGGAGGCTGGCCTTCAAGGCGAAATGGTCGCGATAGTACTGGCGGACGGCGCGGCGGTAGTCGCGATAGAGGCGGGTGCCGCCGAAGTTCTCAATCCAGGGATGCTCGTCGGGCGGGACGCATTGTGAGGTCAACTGGCCGCCCACCCAATCGGTCTCTTCCGTCATCACGACGCGCAGTCCATTGCGTAGTGCTGCTATGGCCGCGGCACAGCCACCGGTTCCGCCACCAATGATGGCCACGTCGGCGGTCAGTGATTTGGCGGCCATCGCCGCGCGAGGAAACACCATTGCTGTCGAGGCAAGAGAAGCAAACTGACGTCGCGAGATCTTCACATCAGTCACGCTAGCACGGCACCCGGCGATCGCGGCCTCCGCTACCAAAGTTCCGCACGCGCGATAATCAAAACTGGCTTTGTCGCCTTTAGACCATGCTTCAGGAATACATTCACGCTCACGAACAGCGGCTGCTGGACGAACTACTGACGTTTCTCCGCATCCCCTCCATTTCGACGCTGCCCGAACACCAGGGTGACGTCGCCCGGGCGGCCGAATTTGTCGCCGATGCGTTGCGCACGGCTGGTCTGGAGCATGTCGAGATCATTCCCACTGACGGGCACCCGCTGGTCTATGGTGATTGGCTGCATGCGCCGGGCAAGCCCACCGTGCTCTGCTACGGTCACTACGATGTGCAGCCGCCGGATCCGCTGGAACTGTGGCACACGCCGCCGTTTGAGCCGACGATCCGCGACGGCAACATCTTTGCCCGCGGCTCAGCCGACGACAAGGGGCAGATGTACACGCACATCAAGGCCGTAGAGGCGTTGATGAAGCTCCATGACGGCCGGTTGCCGGTGAATGTGAAGTTCTTGATCGAGGGCGAGGAAGAGATCGGCGGCAAGGCGATCGCCAAGTATGTGCCGGCCCAGCAGGAGAAGCTGAAGGCCGATGTGGCGCTGGTGTCCGACACGGCGCTGTATGCCGACGGCATCCCCACGTTGTGCGTTGGGTTGCGCGGGCTGATCTACACCGAAATTGAAGCGACGGGTCCGGCGCGGGATCTGCATTCCGGCCTGTTTGGCGGCGCGGCTCCGAATGCGGTGTTTGGTTTGGTGGAACTGCTGGCCAAGATGAAGGATGCGGACGGACGCATCCAGATCCCCGGCATCTACGACGACGTCAGGGAGCCGGCGGCGGCGGAGCTGGCAAGTTGGGACAGCCTGCCGTTTAGCGCAGAATCCATGCGCCAGAACGAAGTAGGCGCCACCAGCCTGACCGGTGAGCCGGACCGGCGCGTGCTGGAGCGTATCTGGTCCCGCCCAACGGTGGAGGTGCACGGCATCGCCGGAGGCTTTACCGCAGCGGGAGCCAAGACCGTGATCCCGGCCAAGGCCACGGCCAAAGTAAGCTTGCGCCTGGTTCCCGATCAGCAACCCGAAAAGATCGTCGCGGCGCTGAGGGATTTTGTGGCGGCGAATACGCCGTTGGGTATTGTGACGGAGGTCCGGGTTTTGAGTGGCGGGCCGGGACTGGTGGTGAATCCCGATCATCCCGCCATGGCGGCCGCCGCTAAGGTGTTTGGCGAAGCGCTGGGGCGGCCCACGGTGTTTACGCGATCCGGAGGCTCCATTCCGATCGTGGGTGACTTTGCGCAGCATCTGGGCATTCCCACCGTGTTGATGGGCTTTGGCCTGCCGGACGACGGATTGCACTCGCCGAACGAGAAGTTCCGTCTGTCGAACTATTACCTGGGCATCGCTACGGTGGCACACTTCCTTGAAGAGTACGGAAATCGCTGAACCCCGCCCCGCTGAACCTCCAGCCGCACCGGTGAGTGTGTTCCGCTCCGCCAGCATTGTCTCGGCGGCAGTGGCGCTCAGCCGGGTGAGCGGCTTGGTGCGTGAGATGGTGATGGCGCGCCTGTTTGGCGCGAGCCTGGCCTATGACGCGTTCCTGCTGGCCTTCCGCATTCCCAACCTGACACGGGATCTGTTTGCCGAAGGGGCGCTGTCGAGTGCCTTTGTCCCCAAGTTCACCGAGTACCTGAATCACCGCAGCCGTGAAGAGGCGGCGCAACTGGCGAATCTGGTGGCGACGGCGCTGATCATGCTGGTGGGCGGATTCTGCCTGCTGGGGATGGCCGCCAGTCCGTGGCTGGTGGGTCTGCTGGCGCCGGGCTTCCATCAAGTGCCGGGCAAGTTTGAGCTGGCCGTTTCGCTCACGCGGGTGATGTTCCCGTTCCTGCTGCTGGTGGCGCTCGCGGCGCAGGCGATGGGTATTTTGAATGCCTGCGGGCAGTTTGGCATTCCGGCGATCTCGTCCACGTTTTTTAATCTGGGATCGGTGGTGTTTGGGTTGATCCTGGGCTTGGTGCTGGGGCCGCGGATGGGCTTGCAGCCTATTGAGGGCATGGCCTGGGGCGTGGTGGGCGGCGGTGCGCTGCAGATGCTGGTGCAGATTCCGGCGCTCGCGAAGCAAGGCTTCCGCTTCCGCTTTCTGATCGATTGGCAGGACCCGGGATTGCGCCACATCCTGGCGCTGATGGGTCCGGCGATTCTGGGCAGTGCGGCGGTGCAGATCAACGTGATGGTGAACACCTCATTTGCGGCGGACGTGCTGGACCCGCTGCGAGGCCACGACGGCCCGGTCAGCTGGCTGGGCTACGCCTTCCGGTTTATGCAGTTGCCCTTGGGATTGTTCGGCGTCGCCATTGCGTCAGCCACGCTGCCGGCGGTGTCGCGCAGTGCGGCGGCGGGCAACACGGAAGAGTTCCGCCGGACCCTGTCGCGTTCGTTGGGCATGGTGTTTCTGCTGACCGTGCCGTCGTCAGCAGGGTTGATCATTCTTGGACGCTCCATGATTGGGGCCATCTATGAAGGCGGCTCCTTCAACGCCTACGACACGTCGCAGACGGCGCTGGCCTTGAATGGCTTTGCGTTCGGACTGGTGGGCTATGCCGCCATGAAGGTATTGACCCCGGCCTTTTACGCCTTGCAGGATTCGCGAACGCCCATGGTGGTCAGCCTTCTGAGCGTCGGGGTGAATTTCTTTACCGCCACCACCCTGATCCGGCTGGTGGGCCTGGGCCATGAAGGCCTGGCGATGACCACTTCGGCGGTGGCGGTGTTTGGCTTCCTGGTTTTGTTCTGGATCTTGCGGGGGCGGTTGGGTGGGATCAATGGCCGTGAGCTGGCCTCCAGCTTCGCGCGGATTGTGGTGGCGGCGACGGCGATGGGGTTGGTGGTTTACTTCCTCAATGACCGCATCCTGGCCGTGTTGGGGCCGGGGAAGTTGTCCTATCTGGCAGCGCTGGCGGCGGCCATTCCGGGGGGTGCGGTGGTGTTTTGGGCCGTGTGCCGGATGCTGGATGTGCCGGAGCTGGAACCCGTCACACGTTCGCTTGACAGGTTTAATCCCTGGCGGCGTGCTACGATTTCGACTAGATGATAGAGGAAGTTGAACAGGCAGTCCGGTTGGAAGAAGTTGACCGTCGGCTGATCAGCCTGACGCAGGAAATCGCGGAGCTTCCTAAGCACATCGCGCGAATCGAGCAGCAGTTGATCGGCCATTTGAAGAAGTTAGAGGCCGACAAAGCGGCGCTCGGGGCCAATCAGCGGGAGCGCAAACAAAAGGAACTGGATGTCCTGGCGGCCAACCAGAAGATCTCCAAGTTGCGCGATCAGATGATGTCGGCCAAGAACAACGAGCAGTACAAGGCCTTCCAGCACGAGATCGAGTTTTGCGAAGGCGAAATCCGCAAAGCCGAAGACCGTTCGCTGGAGCTGATGACCGCCTCCGAGCCTTTGACCGCCGCCGTGAAGGCCGCGGAATTGGCGTTGGCCGAAGAGAAACAGCAGGTGGAGACGGAGAAGGCCGCCGCGCGGGAACGCTCCGGTGCCGACCAGCAGTCGCTGACCGAAACCAAGGCGCAGCGGACCGAACTGGCCGCCACCTTACCGGCGCAGTTGCTGGCCAACTTTGAGCGCTTGCGCAAGAAGTTCCCCAAGGGTCCGATTGTGACCGATGCCACCAAAGGGCAATGCTCGGCCTGCCACATGAAGTTGCGGCCCCAGTATTTTGAAGACCTGAAGCGCGCGACGAAGGTGATGAACTGCGAAAGCTGCGGCCGCATTCTGCGCTACGCACCGGCCACCGATCAGCAGGCAATGTTTGACGGCGGCACTCGCGTGTCGATGAGCTGATTCAGAGAGCTGATTCAGACAGAGCCATGCAAAACAGAAAGGGCCCGGCGGAGCTAATCTCCACCGGGCCCTTTGCTTTCTTACTTCGTTAGGCTGACAGCTTGACGAGTCCCGAGACCGAAGCCGCCGCAGCCATCGAGGCGGGCATCTCGAGATCCGGCATCGGCTTCGCGGTAAACAGACGGCGGCTGGGGATCGCCAGCAGGCGCGCCCAACGGTTCGCACGGCTGCGGCGCGCGCTATCGGTGGAGATGCCGGTGTTGGCGTACATCTGCCGGTACAGGCGCGAGATGAACAGGAACGCGATGCGGCCCTTGAGATTGGGTACGCAGCTGGACCGCTTCCAGATGGCGCCGAGGCTGTAGAACTGGTCCCAGACCTTCTGCGTACGGTCCCGGATTTCGTCGGTGCTCATCGTGGGGTGCTCGACGAACATCTTGGGCCGCTTTTCGGCCGGGATCAGCCAGTGACGCGTCACCGGGATGCCGTCGACGCGCTGGACGCCTTCGCCCTGCTTCTTTTCCCACTTCTCGAAATCGACCGTGCCGGGGAAGGGCGTCAGCATGACGAACTGGGCGAAGGTAATGTCGGCCTGTTTGGCCAAGGCCAGCGTCGCGTCGAAGGTATCTTCGCGGTCACTGGGGAGGCCAAAGATGAACGAGCCCAGCACGTGGACGCCAGCCGCGCGAAAGCGGCGCAAGCGCTCCGCCAACTCAGCACCAGAGGAGTTGAAGCCCTTGTAGACGGCCTTCAAGCCTTCATCGGTGACCGATTCCACACCCACCAGCGCGCCCTTGATGCGGGCCTTGTTCATGGCTTCCAGGAAGGCCTGGTCCTCGGAGGCTTCCATGGTGATCTGCGTGAACAGCACCATGTCCTTGGGCAGCTCCGCCAGCGCGGCCATCAGCTCAAACCGCTCATTGCGGATGGCGGTCAGCTCGGCCAGGCGGGCAAAGTTCTTTTGACGCTCGGCGTTGGCCAAGTCGGTGAGGGTGACGGGATAGAAGTTATCGTCGGCCAGCGCGATGAAGCGGTAGCCCAGGCGGCGCAACTCGACGATCTCAGCGATCACGGGATGCGTGGCGCGCTGGCGCGGTTCCTGGCCGTCGGTCCGCCAGACCGAGCAGAAGGAGCAGTGCTTCGGGCAGCCGCGAACGGTCTGCACGGAAGCCCACATGTAGCGGCCAGCGGGCAGCAGATCCCAGCGGGCGGAAGCAAACTTGGAGGCACCGACACGGCCCCCGGCGTAGTTCTTCTCGGGCTTGCCGGCGACGCAGTCGTCGATCACTTGGCCCCACACTTGGTCGCCATCGCCATCAACAACAGCATGGGCTTGGCCCAGCTCAAAAGCTTCTTCAGGGAACAGGGTGGCGTGAATGCCACCGAACACCACCCAGGCTCCGCGTTCGCGGGCTGCCCGGCCCACCGCAAAGCCACGCAGGGCATTGCCGGTGTGGATGCCGATACCAACCACATCACCAGCCTTGATCGTATTGACGTCGAGCGCTTCCAGCGTCTCGTCGACAATCACCGGATCACCAAAGCGGGTGGGGGTGGCGCCGGCCAGAACAAACAGCCAGCGAGGCGTGATGACGCCGATACCAAAAGCCAAATCGCTCGGGTTAATTAGGTGAACTCGCACTAAAGATCTCCTTGGACGCAATGGTCATAGGCGTCAATACTACAAGGATGCCAACTGCGGCCTTAATCTTGATCGCCGCTTGCGAGCATAGCAAAGATCGCTTGCATTAGCATGCTACTCTGGAGACACGTCACGGAATCGTGGCGGCTCTGCCGTGTTAAACTTCGCCCGCGTTATTGTGTTCGGCCTAGCCCAGCTCGCAGTGTGTCCGGCTGCCCGGAAGGCAGCTCGTAATTGATGGGTGACCATTCACCCATGTCCAAGGAGTAGTGAGATGACCAATATTTTCGTAGGAAACCTTTCCTATCAGACCGGCGAGGCCGATTTGGAAGCCGCATTTGCGCAGTACGGGGCGGTTGAGCGGGTGAGCATTGTCCGGGATCGCGACACCGGGCAGCCGCGCGGTTTCGCATTTGTTGAAATGACCAATGGCAACGAGGCGCAGAACGCGATCGCCAGCCTGAACGGGCGTGAACTGAACGGTCGCGCGATCAACGTGAACGAAGCTCGTCCCCGTGAAGAGCGCGGTGGCGGCGGCGGCGGCAACCGGTTCGGCGGCGGCGGCGGCGGTGGCCGTGGCGGCAACCGTGGCGGCAGCGGTGGTGGTGGTGGCCGGCGCGAACAGCGCTGGTAGTCAGCAACCCTCAAAAAAATATTTCTGGCAAGAATGGCCTCCCGGGTGAAAACCCAGGGGGCCATTCGGTTTTATGCCCTACTTTTCAGTCCTACTTTAACGACGAACGGCGAACCCAGGCGGTCATCAGAACAGCAGCCGCCATCATCAGTCCCAGCGTGAGCCCAACCCAGAGGCCGAAGACCTGCCAGTGGAAAACGAAGCAGAGCACGGCCCCAATCGGCAGCCCGACCACCAGATAGCCCGCCACATTCGCCACAAAAGCGACCTTGGTATCGCCCAAGCCACGCAGAGCACCGGTGGCCACCACTTGCACGCCATCAAAAAGCTGAAACGCGGCCGCCGCACCCAGCAGCGGAATGGCGACACCCAAGACGGACGCGTCCAGCGTGTACAGGCCCAGGATTTGGCGCGGGGCCAGCATCATCACCACGCCGGAGCAGGCCATAAAGCCGGCTCCCAGGGCAATGGCGGTCCAGCCGGCCACCTGGGCCGCCCGCCGGTCTCCCCGGCCCATGGCCTGTCCCACCCGGACGGCCGCCGCGGAGCTGATTCCCAGCGGCACCATATATGTCAGTGCCGCGTTGTTCAGCACAATCTCATGGGCGGCGAGGGCGAAGGCGGGAAATTGACCGGCCAGCGCGGTGGCCAACCCAAAGCCCGCGATCTCGAGAAAAATGTGCCCGGCGGCCGGGACACCGAGAAGAAATAGCGTCTTGATCCGGGTCCAGTCCGGCCCTTCCCAACGGAGCGCCTGACGCGGGATCGCGAACAACAACACCGCCGCCATGTAGATGCGGGCGGCGATGGTCGCCACCGCCGAGCCGGTGACGCCCATTTTCGGCGCTCCCCAATGGCCTTCGATCAACAGCCAGTTGCCAGCGAAGTTGATCAGGTTGGCGCTGACCAGCGCGATCATCACGGGCCGGACCACGCTCATCGACTGCAGATAGCGGCGGAAGACCGCATAGACACCCAGCGGCAGCACGCTCCACGCCAGGGCCGCGGAGAAGGGCTGCGCCAAGCGGCTGACGGCGGGCTCGATCCCCCACCAGGGTAGGGTCAAGGCAAACAGCTCCATCACCACCAGCAAGACCGGTGCCACCAGCGCCGCCAGCCACAGCCCCTGGCGCAGCGAATGGTCGCAGTCGGCCCGGTCCCCCGCGCCGAACGCCTGGGCGATGAGAGTATCGAGCCCCAACAGGAACCCGATCACTAGAATGCCGATGGTGTTGAAGATCACGTTGCCCATGGCTACGGCCCCGATCGCCTCCGCACCCAGGTTGCCCACCATCATCGTGTCGACCACACCCATGGCCATCCAGCCCAACTCCGCCAGCACCACCGGCAAAGCCAGCTTCACCAGGGGCGTCAGTTCGGCGCGGAAACGAGTTTGGGCGGACGGAGAGTTGGCCATCAACATGCAGAATCAACTTCAGTGTAGTTGTGATACGATTCCGCCCGTCGTCATAGGACCGAAACATTATGAAAGTCTACGAAGGCAAAGACATCCGCAACATTGCGCTGGCCGGGCACGGCCATGCTGGCAAGACTCAGCTGACGGCAGCCGCGCTGCATAGCTGTGGTGCCACCAACCGGTTAACCCGGGTAGATGAGGGGAACACGATTACCGACTTCGATGAAGAAGCGGTGTCGCGCAAGATTTCGATCTTCAGTTCCGTCGCTGCGGCCGAGTGGCGCGGCACCAAGGTGAACCTGCTGGATACGCCCGGGTTCAACTGCTTCATGAACGATACGCGGGCGGCGCTGCATGCGGCCGACGCCGTGCTGGTGGTGGTGGATGGCGTGTCCGGGGTGGAAGTGCAGACCGAGAAAGTCTGGAGCTTCGCCGAGGAGTTCAAGCTACCGCGGGCCATCTTCATCAACAAACTGGACCGCGAACGGTCCAGCTTTGAACGCACGCTGGAGAGCATTCATCAAGTATTTGGAAGGACCTGCGTGCCAATCCAGCTGCCGATCGGCAGTGAGCGCGGCTTCCGCGGCGTCATCGATTTGGTGACGATGAAGGCCTTTCTGTATGAGCCGGATGGCAACGGGATCGGCCAGGAAGTGGAGATCCCGGCCGACTACGCCGAGGCCGCGCAGAAAGCCCACGGCGTCCTGGTGGAAGCGGTGGCCGAGGGCGAAGATGCGCTGATGGCCGAGTACTTTGAGACCGGCACACTCTCAGCGGAGCATGTCATCCAGGGCATCCACGATGAGATGAAGTACAACGCCATTGTGCCGGTGCTGTGCGGCAGCGCCCTGCACAATATCGGCACCTGCCAGATGCTCCAGTTCTGCCGCATCTTCTTTCCGGCGGCCACCGAGCACCCGGTGATCCACCTGCGCCAGGGTGAAATCGAGATCGACCGCGATGTTTCCGATGCCCAGGCACCGGCGGCCTTTGTCTTCAAAACGTCGGCGGATGCGTTCCAAGGCCGGGTGACGTACTTCAAGGTTCTCTCCGGAGTGGTGCGCAATGATGCGCACTTGGTGAATTCACGCACCCACACCGAGGAGCGGCTGGCCCACATCGGCATTCCTTTCGGCAAGACGCTGCAGCCCGTGATCGAACTGCACGCGGGCGATATCGGCATTGTGGCCAAGCTGAAGGACACGCTGACCGGCGACACGCTGGCCGACAAATCGAACCAGGTGGCGCTGGCACCGCTTCATATTGACGAGCCCTCCATCGCCTACGCCATCCAGGCCAAGAGCCGGCAGGACGAAGATCGCATGGCGACGGCCGTGCACAAGGTGCTGGAAGAAGATCTCGCGCTCCGCTTCTATCGCGACGCGCAGACGCAGGAGTTTCTGGTGGCCGGTGCGGGCCAGCAACATGTCGAAATTGCGGTGAGCCGTCTGCGCCGCAAGTACGGCGTGGATGTGACGTTGAAGGCGCCCAAGATTCCGTATCGCGAAACCATTCGCGGGTTTGCTGACGTGCAGGGCCGGCACAAGAAGCAGACCGGGGGCCACGGGCAGTTTGGTGACGTGTGGGTGAAGGTGGAGCCGCTGCCGCGCGGAGCCAAGTTCGAGTTCGTCAATGCCACGTTTGGCGGCTCCGTGCCACGCAACTTTGTGCCGGCGGTCGAGAAAGGCTTTCTGGAGACGTCGGCCAATGGCTATCTGGCCGGCTTTCCGATGGTGGACTTCCGGGTGACGCTTTACGATGGCAGCTATCACGATGTCGATAGCTCAGAGATGTCGTTCAAAATGGCCGCGCGCAAGGCGTTCCGGGCGGCGATGGCGTTGGCGAAGCCGGTGCTGCTGGAGCCGGTGATGAATGTCACGGTGCAGGCTCCCGTGGAGTTTGCCGGAGACCTAATGGGCGACCTGAACGGCCGCCGGGGCCGCATCGCCGGAATGGAGACCAAGGGGGCCACGCAGGTGATCCGCGCCCAGGTCCCCATGGCCGAAATGCTGACCTACCAAAGCGACCTGACCGCGATGACCCAAGGCCGCGCGAATTTCACCATGGAGTTCGACCACTACGACTACGTGCCGCAGCTCCAAGCGGAAAAGATCATCACGACGGCGCGAGCGGCCCGCACGGGCGTCGAGGACGACGACGAATAGCGGCCATTGCGCTGGCCACGGGACAACTGGGCAAGGACAGCTGGGCAAGGGACAACTGTGTTATCCCCAAATGGATGACCTGCGCAACCATCCAGGGCGGCTGGATCCGGAATCTTTGGATTGCGGGTGACCGCCTGTGCCGCTTTGTGCGGCGGCCCGGTATCGGCTTCCTGCTGGCCTTGATCGCCGGACTGCCGCTGGCGATCAAGGCGCAGGATGTCGCCCCATCAGCGGCCATGGTGCGCTTGGACCAGCGCCCCGTGTATGAGCTGCGCTCCGGGTTAGGGTCGCTGGACGCGGGGTCGCGCGCGAGAGATGTGGAAGGGCGGTTGCTGAAGCTGGCCAACGACACAACGGCGCCGCTGGATAGCATTACGGCGTCGGACCTGGGCGGCGTGACGGTGATCACCGGCGGCAACCAGATGCTGGCCACGGCGACGCCCGAAGAAGCGGCCAAGCTGGGCCAGAGCACGATGCAGTTGGGACAAGCGCGCGCGGCAGCCATTCGTGAGGCGGTCCGTGAGTACCGGCTGGCCCGGGTGAAGCCGCCCTTGGTAAACCGGATCGCGAAGATCGCCGTGGCCTGGCTGGCGCTGGGGTTGCTCCTGTGGGCGTGGCGGTGGTTGCACCGAATGGTGGTGCGCCGGCTCCGGCACTGGGAGCACGAAGTTCAAGCCCGGCCGGCCGACGCAAGCCAAGCGCTGAAGCTGCTGACGATCGGTAAGCTGAAGGACGTCGAGACGCTGGTGTTCCGGCTTGCGGTCGGACTCACCTTCTTGATTGGAGCCACCGCTGCGCTGACGCTGACACTGCAACAGTTCACCGCCACGGAGGAGCTTTCGGCGACGTGGCTCGATTGGTTCCGGCAGCCCGTGGAATCGTTGAGCCGGTCCTTTGTGGACTACCTGCCCAGCCTGGGCTTTCTGGTGGTGTGGGCTGCGGTTGTCGCCTACAGCATCCGGCTGCTGAAGTTCGTTTCGCGCTGGGTGGGTGACGGCGTGATCGTGATTCCCGGCTTTCATGCCGAGTGGGCGGAACCGACCTACCGCATCGCGGCTTTCCTGATGGCCGCCTTCGGCTTAGTGGTCGCATTCCCGTACCTGCCGGGCCGCGGGTCACCGGCGTTTCAGGGAGTCTCCATCTTTATTGGTGTGCTGCTGTCGCTGGGGTCTAGCTCCGCCATCAGCAACATCATCGCCGGCATCATCCTCACCTACACTCGTGCGTTCCGCTTGGGCGACCGCGTGAAGATTGGCGACCATACCGGCGACATCATCGATAAGTCGCTGTGGGTGACGCGAGTGCGCACCATCAAGAATGAGGACATCGTCATCCCGAACTCCACCGTCATCGGCGCGGCGGTGATCAACTATACCGAAGGCAAATACCAGGGCGGGCTGATCATCCACACCACGGTCACCATCGGCTATGACGCCCCCTGGCGGCAGGTGCACCAGATCATGATCGAAGCCGCACGCCGCACCGAAGGCGTACTGGCCGATCCGCCGCCGTTTGTCTTCCAGACCGCGCTGAACGACTACAACGTCAGCTACCAGATCAACGCCTACACCGACCAGCCACAGGCGATGGCCCGCCTCTATTCCGACCTGCACCAGCATCTGCAGGACACCTTCAACGAAGGCGGCATTGAGATCCTGTCGCCCATATACAACCAGCTGCGCGACGGCCATCAGACGACGATCCCCGCCAACTATCTGCCGCCCAACTACCGCGCGCCCGGCTTCCGGGTGGAGCGGCCGGGCGATGTGGAGTGACGTCAAACGGCCGCGCGCACTGCAGCTCTGGTCGGCGTCCTAGGTACCGCGACACAGCTGGCCGCCAGCTACGTTCCCGCTCGCGGAGCCACCAAGACAGACCCGATGATCGCCCTCCGCGCCGGGTAGCGGTCCATGTGCAAGGCACTTTCGGCCTTCGGCTTCTTGGGCAGCGGTCTCGTTGGCCGTAGTGTCATTTGGGATACTAACTGCTTGAGAGTTTCAGCGCCAATCATGAACGAGTACCTCTTCGTTGACGGTGCCTATTTGCGCCAGCGGTTCAAGGAGTGGATTCAGCGTAGCTACGGAGAGGCACCAGCTTCCTTATGCATGGAACATATGCGAAGAGCGCTCGGCAGCATCCTCGGACATCGCGAAATCGCCAAGTGCTTCTACTACGATTGTGTCGACGACGGTGACGCCGTCACTCAGAAATTCTTTGACCATATCCGAGCACTTCCAGGGTGGCACGTACGCGAGGGTCGACTCGTGGGCGGCCGAAAAGAGCGCCGCAGTCAGAAGAGGGTGGATGTGATGTTGACCGTGGAAATGCTGAGCCACGCGATCAACAAGAACATGGACCGGGCAATCTTGTTGGCGGGAGACGACGACTTTACACCGTTGGTTGACGAGCTGTTGCGACATGGAACCTATGTTGAGGTTTGGAGCGCACGGGGGGCCGATGCAAAGCATCTGAACAACTCAGCAGACGAGAGCCGACGGATGACATTCGAGTTCTTCTGGCATCTGACTCCGGACGAATTCCAGTCCGAACACCCGTATCCAGACTTTGCCACCTATCGGCTACTTCCGGGGCATCGGGCCCTAAAGTCGACCACTTCTTCTAGTGGGCAAGAAATTTGGATAAAGGAATCCCCATACGGATACCACTTTGTCGTCGACACTGATTCAGAAATGTCGTTGGTGACATCAACTGAGCTCATGGCGCTTGAGGAATTCATTCGAGACCAATTCGCCGAGCGGGGCTTGGTTCCGATCGACAAGTGGCCCGAATTGCCTTCGCCGGCTGAGACGCAAGCGCCACATGAACCTTCCTGAGATCATTGGCACAGCGGCGGGTATTGGCTTTTTGGCGGGCATCCGCTTGTACGCCACGGTTTTTGTCTTAGGCATGCTGATCCGCTTTCAGGTGATCCAGCTGACCGACCAGTTTGAGCCGATGCTGCACTTGGCCTCACTGCCCGTGCTGATCACGGCCTTTGTGCTGGCGTGCCTGGAGTTTGTATCGGACAAGATCGCTTGGCTTGATTCCATCTGGGACACCGTGCACACGTTCATCCGGCCCATTGGTGCCGTCGTTCTCGCGGTCACTTCGGTCAGTTCCATGGACCCGGGCCTGCGGACGGCGCTGGCGTTGTTGATGGGCACTGTGGCGCTCTCCAGCCACACGGCAAAATCGGCCACCCGCGTGGCTGTCAACCATTCGCCGGAGCCGTTGTCGAACATCTTTGTCAGTGCCGTCGAGGACCTGTTTCTGCCGCTGGGCATGTGGGTGACGTTCCACTATCCGTTGGTGGTGCTGGGGCTGGTGGTGGCGTTTGTCGTGGCAGTGGTATGGTCGATCCGGAAGATCATCGGGTTTTTGCGGATGCGGAGGGCGAGGGCATAGTGGGACACATGCGGCGACGGGATCTATTGGCGGCGGGGGCGCTCGGGTTGGGCGCACCACTGGTGGGCAGCGCAGCCGCGCGGCGGCCCAACGTGGTGCTGATCATCTCGGATGACCAGGGCTATGGCGACCTGTCGCTGCACGGCAATCCGCATCTGGAAACACCGCGCCTCGATTCGATTGGGCGCGATGGCGTGCAGTTTACGCAGTTCCATTCCAGCCCCGTCTGCTCCCCCACCCGCGCCAGCTTGATGACGGGCCGCTACAACTACCGCACCGGCGTGGTCGACACCTACATTGGCCGCTCCATGATGCGGCCCGGTGAGGTGACCATGGCCGAGGTCTTCCGCCAAGGAGGCTACCGGACCGGCCTGTTCGGCAAGTGGCACTTGGGGGACCATTACCCGCTGCGGCCCAATGATCGTGGCTTTGAGACCACTGTCAGCCACTTCGGCGGCGGCATTGGCCAGCCATCCGACCCTCCCGGCGGCGAGCGCTACTTTGACCCACTGCTCCAGCGCAACGGTGTACCGGAACGCTTCCGCGGCTACTGCACCGACATCTTCTTTGATGAAGCGATGCGGTTTATCGAGACCAACCGAGCGCGCCCCTTCTTCACCTACATCGCCACCAACGCCCCGCACACGCCGCTGGAGGTAGTGGATGAACTGGCCGCGCCATTCCGTCAGAAGGGCCTGGATGAAACCACCGCCCGCATCTACGGGATGGTCCGCAACCTGGACCAGAACACCGGGGGTTTGCTCGATCAGTTGAAGAAGCTCCGCCTGGAGCAGGACACCATCGTCGTCTTCATGACCGACAACGGCCCGCAACAGACGCGCTACAACGCGGGAATGCGCGGGCTGAAGGGCAGTGTCTATGAAGGCGGCATCCGCGTGCCCTGCTTCCTGCGCTGGCCGGGCCGGATTACAGCGGGAACCAAAGAGAACCGCGTGGCGGCGCACATCGATCTGCTGCCCACGCTCGCCGGGGCGTGCGGTCTCCCGCTGCCAAAGACGAAGATCGATGGCCGCGACCTGCTGAAACCCGCTGAGCCCAACCGGACGCTCTTCTTCCAGTGGCACCGCGGCGATGCGCCGGAGTTGTGGCGGCAAGCGTGTGCGCGAACGCAACGCTGGAAGCTGGTGGAGAACAAGGAACTCTTTGATCTCGAAGCGGACCCGGCCGAATCGACCAACGTGGCCGCAAAGAATCCGGAAGTAGTGGCGCAGCTCGACGGCGCCTATCGCGCCTGGTTCGCGGAGGTGGGCGAGAAGGGCTTCGATCCGATCCGCATCCCCATCGGCACCGCACAAGAGAACCCCGTGATGCTGAGCCAGCAGGACTGGCGGGGTCCTCGAGCCTCCTGGGGACCCGATGCACTGGGGCACTGGGAAGTAGAGGTCGCGCAAGCCGGTAAGTATGAAGTCAGCTTCCTGATGCCGCCCCAAGGCGCGCCCGCCAAACTAACCTTCCGGCTGGGTGGGGTCGAGCGAGTGCTGCCGGTGACGGGAGAACTCGTCACGGCAAGAATCGCAAGCATCGATCTACCGGCCGGGCCCGCCCGATTAGAGGCGATTTTGGATGTGGCAGGCAAAACGCGCGGTCCGCGCTTTGTGTCACTGCGGCGGCTAGAAGCGCCCGTGAAGTAGGCGCATCGCCTGCCGGGCCAGCCCCCAATCGTTGTGCTACCATGTAGCACATGAGGCGAACCTCCGTTCGGGAACTGCATATCCGCACCTCGGAATTCGTTCGCCAAGCCTCCGAAGGCAGTGTCATCGTGATTGAAAGCCGGGGCAAACCGGTGGCGGAACTGCGGCCGATCAGCCTTCCCCCGGGGCCCGCGCCAGAAGTCAAGAAGGCGATCTTCGCTTCCATGAAAGACCTCTGGGAGCAACTGCCTGCAACGCCCGATAGCACCGTGGCGATTGAAGAAGACCGCGACCGGTAGGCGAGTCCGTGTACTTCGACACAGCGTACATCGCGAAGTTCTACCTGAATGAACCAGATTCGGCGGCAGTGCGTGCGCTGGTTGAAGCCGCCGGCAATTTGTACTCCTCCCTTTGGGCGGTAGCTGAGTTCCATGGCGTCCTGCACCGCCGGATCCGCGAAGGGAGCCTGACGGCGGCCTTGGCCTCACAACTGGCTGATCGCTTCGCCGAACACCGCACGCAGGGGCTGTGGAATCTGGTTGCGGTCAGCGAGTCCCTAGTGCAGCGGACCGGGTCCGCCCTGCTCTCGCTACCTGCGGGAGTATTCATCCGCACGGGCGATGCCGTGCACCTTGCGACCGCCCGCGAGATTGGCGAGCGCGAAGTCTGGACAAACGATCGGCATATGCTGGCAGCCGCGCCTCATTTCGGTTTGGCTGGACGCTCGGTTTAGTTCTTGGGAGAGAACCGCCTGGCGCACTGGCCGGCTGCAGGCAGAGTTCAGCTTGCCTGATCAAAAGGACCGGATGATGCGGCTACCAGATGGTCTCAATCTGGGAGGCGCGGATTTTGCCGTCGCGACTGACCAGCGGCACGCGGAGAGCGACAGCCGTTGCCGAAACGATGCGATCCGGAAGGTCCGGCACTTCGTTGCGGCTGACAAGTTCCAGGGCATCAGCTACCGCGCGGTCCAGCGGAGCCAATCGACATGGGGTGCCGGGATCATCGAGCGCTCGCACCAGACGTTCACGGGCAGCCGCCGGAACGCGGCCCTTTTCCACTAGGTAGGTCAATTCAACCAAGCAGACAGACGGAACGTAAATCGCTTCACCTTCGGCAGTTGCCTGGATCAAGAGCGGCGGTTGCTTTCGCGGAAAGGCGCGGGTCACCCGCCAAATACCAAGCGATGGTGTGCGTATCCACAGCGAGCGCCGGCATCAGACATCTTCCCGTGGAAAGTCCTTCCACATCTCGCGCTGGTTCGCATCGATCTCCTCAGCGGAAAGCGAAATACTCAGATCAAACCACAATCCCTTAATGCTCTTGAACGGTTTCCCTGGGGTGGATTCGTCGCACAGGCGAGTGGCATGAATCAAGATCTCTTGCTGCTTATCAGCGGGTAGGGACCGGACGGCTTCGAGAATGGCCTGTTCAACCGACATAGTGCACTTCTCCCCCATTATCGCCCCGCCGTTGGCAAGTTCAAACGAGCACTCCCGATCGCCTGGGTGTGCTACGTTAAGCCTTAACGCATGTCGGCTACCCGCGAGAAAGCTCAATTGATGTCGGCCTCGGAGATTGACCGGACGCTGGTCCGGTTGGCTCACGAGATTCTGGAGAAGACCGAAGATCTTTCGGCGCTCGCCTTTATCGGTATCCGTCGCCGGGGCGTGCCGCTGGCGACGCGGTTGGCGGCCAAGATTGCCGCGCTCGAGAACCGCGAAGTGCCGGTGGGCATCCTCGACATCAATCTCTACCGCGACGACTTGACGACGGTGGGCGCAGCGCCGGTGCTGAACTCCACCGACATTCCGTTTGATGTCACCGGCAAGGATATTGTCTTGACCGACGACGTGCTCTACACCGGGCGCACTGTGCGTGCGGCGCTTGACGCGCTGTTCGACCACGGCCGCCCGGCCCGCGTCCAACTGTTGTGCCTGATCGATCGTGGCCACCGCGAATTGCCGATTGCCGCCCGCTATGTGGGCCGCGAGGTGCAAACGACGGCCAGCGAGATCATCGAAGTGAAGTTCCAGGAAATTGATGGCCTGGAGAAAGTACTGCTGGTCGAAAAGGTCAGCTAGTGGAGATGAAAGCTTAAGCGTGCGCGGCCTGCTGGGTATTCAAGACCTTCCTCGGACCGAGATCGAGGCGATCCTCGAACGGGCGAAGTTTTTCCAAACGCCGCAACAGCGCGGCACGGCGCTGACCGGGCGCATGATCGTCAACCTCTTCTTTGAGGCCTCGACGCGGACCCGGGTGAGCTTTGAGATTGCCGCGCGCCGGTTGGGCGCGGATGCGATTTCGATCACGGCGTCGGGGTCGAGCGTCTCGAAAGGCGAATCGCTGGTCGATACGCTGGCGACGCTGGCGGCCATGCGGCCGGACGCGATTGTGATGCGGCATGCGGCTTCCGGCGCGCCGCATTTTCTGGCGCGACACCTGGACATTCCGATCATCAACGCGGGCGACGGCACGCATGAGCATCCCACGCAGGCGCTGCTCGATGCGCGCACAATTCTGGACCATCGCCCCACGCTGGAAGGTTTGCGCGTCGCCATCATCGGGGATCTCGCCCATTCGCGCGTCGCACGGTCGAACATTCACTTGCTATCGAAGTTCGGAGCCTCCATCGTGCTCTGCGGCCCGCCGACGCTGCTGCCCAAGGAGATGGCGCAGCTGGCTCCCGGCGTCACGCTGACGCACGACATCCGCGAGGCGATTGCGGGTGCCGATGTGGTGATGATGTTGCGCGTGCAACTGGAGCGGCAGCATGAAGCGCCCATCGCGCACAGCGAATATTTTGGCTTCTTCGGCCTGCGTGCGGAGCACATCCCGCTGGCCAAGAATGACGTCCTGGTGATGCATCCCGGCCCCATCAACCGCGGGCACGAGATTGCGTCGGAAGTGGCGGATTCCAAGCAGTCGGTTATTTTGAACCAAGTGGAAAACGGGATTGCGGTGCGCATGGCCGTGCTGGAACGCGTGACAGTGCTGGAACGCGGGACGGTGGGAGGCGCAGCCTAATGGCCAAACTGCTGATCAAAGGCGGCCGCGTGATCGATCCGGCCTCGGGCCTCGACCGGGTGACCGATGTTCTGATCGCCAACTCGATTGTGCGTAAAGTGGGCGACAACCAGCATGCGCCCGAGGCCGAGACCATCGATGCGACGGGTCTGGTGGTGGCTCCGGGATTTATCGACATGCACGTCCACCTGCGCGAGCCGGGCTTTGTGCATGCCGAAACCATTGAGACCGGTGCTCGGGCCGCGGCGGCGGGTGGCTTCACCACCATCTGCTGCATGCCGAACACCTCGCCCGTGAACGATTCGGCACTGGTGACGCGCTACATCATTGAACGCGCCCAGCGCGATGCAGTAGTGAACGTCTTCCCCATCGGCGCGATCACCAAAGGTAGCCAAGGCGAAGAATTGGCCTCGATTGGCGGCATGAAGCGTGCGGGCATCGTGGCGATCTCGGACGACGGCCGCCCGGTGATGAATTCGCGCGTGATGCGGCGCGCCATGGAAACCGCCGCAGCGCTGGACCTGCCGGTGATTGACCACTGCGAAGACCTAAACCTCTCCGCCGGCGGCGACATG
>JAPKYX010000043.1 GCA_026394075.1 Acidobacteriota bacterium | reverse complement strand
CCGCGGGTGAAGACACGCGACACCTCCACCGCCATTGTGCCGACATCAATGCGGTGGAGAGCCCCGGTGGAGGGCGTCAGAGCCAGCACACTGGGGCGGAACGGGTGGGCGATCAAGGCTGTCGGGGACTGGCCCAAACGGATGTGGCGAACAACGGTAAATGTCTGTAAGTCCACCACCGCGATCGCTTGGCCTTCGTAGTTCGAGACAAAGGCGAAACCACTGAAACCACGGCTCTTTTTCTTTTGACAGGCAGTTGTGGCCAGGCCCGCGGCCAGGCCCCCTTGGATGAACGATCGGCGGCGCATGTGTTAGTCTTGGGAGTGATTCCGGGGTTCGTTGCGCCCCCGCGCTTCGAAGTTCCCAATCGATCAGCCCGCAGCTTAGAAGCCAGCGAGCACGCCCCTTAGAAGTTGTACCACTTTCAATGAATTATCGGTCTTTATTCAGTCTATTTTCTTCCGACCTGGCCATCGACCTCGGAACCGCGAACACCCTTGTTTTTGCCCGCGGCAAGGGCATTGTCGTCAATGAACCGTCCATCGTGGCCATCAACAAGACCACCGGCGAAGTAGAAGCCGTCGGCATGCAGGCCAAGGAGATGCTGGGACGCACCCCCGGCAACATCGTCGCCATCCGGCCCATGAAGGACGGCGTCATCGCCGACTTCAAGGTGACCGAGCGCATGCTGAACTACTTCATTCAGAAGGCGCACGGCCGGAAAGTGCTGGTACACCCCCGTATCGTTATCGGCGTCCCCAGCGAAATAACGCAGGTGGAAAAGCGCGCCGTCATCGATTCCGCCTACAGGGCCAAAGCCAGCGAAGTCCACTTGGTGGAGCAGGCCATGGTGGCCGCCATCGGTGCCGGGCTGCCCATTACCGAACCTTCCGGCAACATGGTGGTGGATATTGGCGGCGGCACCACGGACGTGGCCGTTATCTCGCTGTCCGGCATTGTCTATTCGCGTTCCGTCCGCGTAGCGGGCAACGAGATGGACGACGCCATCATGCAATACCTGAAGCGCAAGTACAACCTGCTGATTGGCGAGCGCACGGCGGAACAGATCAAGATCACCGTCGGCAGCGCCTACCCGCTGGACCGGCCGCTGACGATGGAAATCAAGGGCCGCAACCTGATCGAGGGCGTGCCGCGGACGATCACCATTGACGACAAAGAGATTCGCGAGTCGTTGAGCGAATGCATCGCCACCATCATGAACGCCATCCGCGTGGCGCTGGAACGGACTCCCCCGGAATTGTCGGCTGACATCAGCGACCGCGGCATCGTGCTGACGGGCGGTGGCGCGCTGATCAAGAACCTGGACAAGCGCATCCGGGAAGAGACCGGGCTGCCGGTGTCGATCGCGGAAGATCCGCTGGCCAGCGTCGTGCTGGGCACCGGCAAGATGCTGACCGACTTCAAGTTGCTGCGCCGCATCGCGATTGAGTAGCTGTCCGGCGGACAGTGGCGCGAGGCACGACAAATTGTTTCTCCCGTCATACACCGGACCCTACCGTATCGGTTAGCATCACAATGAGTAGCCTTGCGCCGGTTGTTTGACCGTGCCGCTGCGGGCTGCTTTTCTTTGTTCTGATGGACTTTTTGCTGCACCGATACCGGAGCCTGACTGTGCTGGTCGTGACGATCCTGGCGCAGTTGGTGCTGTTGGCCTATCAGGTGAAGACAGGCGGTGATGTCCGGCTGATCCGCGTCTGGTCAGTGGAGGCGGTGACGCCGCTGGCGCGGGTGCTGGAAGGCATCCGCTCGAGCACTTCGGACTTTTTCAGCAACTACGTGGTCCTGTCCGGTGTGCAGGCCGAGAACCGCCGGATGCGCGAGGAACTGGGCCGGCTGAAGATGGACAACCAGTATCTGCGCAGTGAACTATCCACGGCGCAGCGGGCGGAAGCACTGGCCGTCTTCCAGAAGCGCTCCCCTTCAAAAACGGTGGCGGCGCGCGTGATCGGCTCCAGCACCGGGGCCAACGCCAAGGTGGTTTTTGTCGATCGCGGCTTTACCAGCGGCGTGCTGAAGGGCATGGCGGTGCTGACCCCGGACGGTATTGTGGGCAAGGTGATCGCCAGCTATCCCACCGCCGCGCAGGTGCAGTTGATCACTGATCCTTCCTTTGCGGCGGGTGTGATCTCCCAAAGCAGCCGGGTGCAGGGGACATTGAAAGGCCAGGGCCGCGGCGATTTGCTGGTGGACTATGTCCAACTGGAGCAGAAGGTCGAAAAGGGCGAGTGGTTTTTTACTTCGGGCGACGATCGCGTGTTCCCCAAGGGGCTGCCCGTGGGTCAGGTGAGCGTTGACAAGCAGGGCACCACGTTCCGCGAAATCTATTTGCTACCCAGCGGCTTCCAGCATGGCCTGGAAGAGGTGCTGATTGTGGTAGAAGGCGTCCATCAGCAGATTCCCGATGATGTTTCAGCCTTCAACCAACCGATCAAGCTGCTGCCGCCACCCCCACCGCCGGAGGGGAGCACGGACCCAAGCAGCTTGGCGACCCCCGACGGCGGCCCGCAACCACTGACCACGGATGCCGACCGGTTGCGGCAAAAGTACCGCTCCATCGGCGAAGCGCAGTCACATAAATATGGCGAAGGGATGACCGCGCCCAACTACAACCAGGCGCCAGCGGCAGCAGTGCCGGGTACGCCCGCGGGTGCCACGGCGGTGGTGCCGGGTGCCGCGCCGGGAACGACTGCAACCCGTGCGGTTCCGCCTGCCGCTGGGGTCGCCACCAAGGGACCCACGACGCCGGGAGCAACGCCTCCGGCGGGCACGGTGGCGAATCCGGCGCCGCCCGCCACCAAGGCTCCGGCGACGAAGGCACCCGTAACGCCCACTACCGCTCCCGCCACGACTCCCGCGGTGAAGAGCACCACCACGCCCACAGTGCCGCCAGTGAAGCCCCCGGTACCCTGATGAGCGAATACACTGAATCGATCATTCCGGGAGTCGGCCGCAGAAAGGCAGCGTCGCGATATCGGCCGGCGGCATTTCTGCTGGTGCCTCTGCTGGCGATCCTGTTCCAGGTGTATGTACCGCGCTTTATCGAGAGCGCCGCGAATCTGGAGTTGCCGTTGCTGGTGACGGTTTACTTCTCGCTGATGCGGCGGCAACCCATTGCGGGCACGCTGATCGGCGCGGTCATCGGGCTGGCGCAAGATTCGCTGAGCCACCTGCCGCTGGGGATGTTTGGCATCGTCAAGACACTGGTGGGCTACTTTGCGGCCTCGGTCAGCCAGCGCTTTGATGTCGAGAACCCGGCCATCCGGCTGATCCTGGGCTTCTTCTTTTTCTTCTTCCACCAGTTCTTTTACTGGGTGCTGTCGCGCGCGCTGCTGAGCCAGCAGGTGGGCTTTGACTTGGTGCAGACGCTGATTGTCGGAGTGCTCAACGCGGCAGTCGGGCTGCCCTTGTTTGTGCTGCTGGATAAGCTGCGGCAAGACGACGTGGCGCTGGCGTAACGGGCAAGGCGCTCGATTGGGCCGGATCGCCGCGCTGGTCCCCGTCCTCCAGCTCTTCCGGGCGCAGGAAAACGATCTCCCAATCGGAGATGCCTTGCAGGTAGAAGCGAGCCACCCGGCCGGCGAGACGATCCGTGCCGTCCAGTTCCAGGCCCAGCACCTGGGGATACCACTGGTGGGGAGCTTGCGGTTGATCCAACAGTTTGGCGGGCGTCGTGAACTGGGCCGGGTTGGCCAGGTCCGCGTTGAACATCACATAGATGCCCTCCGTCGGCCAACCGGGTGCGCAGCAACTGCGGTTCAGCAGCACGGCGTAGCTTTCAAGGTGAGCATTCCAATGGATTGACGGCCCCCAGAAGGCGTCCGTCTCAGCGCTCTGCCAGGATACTCGCGCAGGCAGGATCGCGGTGAGGCGGCCACCGAGGCCGGGTTCAGACCACTGGCCATCGAAGTACTTCATCACCCGGCCTGCCGGATTTGCACGGTCGGCAAACGCCATGCGCGCGATCGCGACGCCTTGATGCTCCGGGTCGCCAGCGTAGTTGCTGAAGAGGAAGTAAAGGTACTCCCCTTCGCGGTCCAGGATCACGGAAAAATCGCCGTGGCCGCCGGCAAAGTAGCCATTGGGCGAATTGCAATCTGGCGCGTCGCCTGATTCAAGCACCAGCCCTAGATCAGAGAAGCTTAAGCCGCCGTCGGTAGAGACGGCCGCCCCAATGGCCGGCGCGGTGAGCCGACTGCCTGGGCAGACGCCCGCAGGCTCATAGTGATACCAGGCGTAGAGCGTTCCATCCGGGTCCTGGTGGATGGCTTCAAACCATAGAGGG
>JAPKYX010000085.1 GCA_026394075.1 Acidobacteriota bacterium | reverse complement strand
TCCGCCGCGGGGAACAAACTTTTCCCGCCGGAAGGACATGCAGCCGTTGCCGCCATCGCCCGCCTTCACCCAGATTTTTACTTCATCAATAAACATCGCGAACCCTTACCCCGGCTGAAATGCCCGCCCGAAGTAGCGTGATCAAGAAAAAAGGGCTACCCGGATGGCAGCCCTTATGACTCTGACGGACAAAATTGACTTAACGGACAAACTTGTGAACTGGCCCGCTTTGGAAAGCAGCGCTAGTTTTGAGAAGCAATGATCGACACGAAGCGGCCCGCACGGCCACGATCGCGAAACGCGACCACGCCGGGGATTTTTGCAAACAACGTGTCATCCTTGCCAATGCCGACGTTCTCACCGGGCTGCAGCGGCGTGCCGCGCTGCCGGACGAGGATGGAACCACCGGTGACTACTTCACCCGCGAACGCCTTGACGCCCAACCGCTGTGAGTGCGACTCACGGCCATTTCGAGTACTGCCTGCGCCTTTTTTACTTGCCATGAAATCCTCTTCGTGAAACTAGGCGACGATGTCGCTGACCTTAACGGCCGTAAAGTACTGACGATGACCGATGGTGCGCTTGTACTGCTTTTTGCGCTTGAATTTGAACACCAGGGTCTTGGCACCGCGATCCTGCAGTTCGATCGTACCGGTCACCTTGGCGCCGGCCACGTCTGAACCAGTCAGCAGTGAGCCATCTTTTTCCACCGCGAGCACCCGGCCCAGTTCCACCTGCGTACCAGGGTCACCCGCCAGCTTTTCCAACCGTACCACCTGGCCCGGCTGAACGCGGTATTGCTTGCCACCATTTTCGACTACAGCGTACATAAATGTCCTTGAGGTTGTCAGGGCGCACACGTCCACCGGGTGGCCACAAAATATGAGAATAGCATGACTCGGGGCGAGTGCGCAAACGGGAACCGCTGGCCCCGTGTGGGCGGTACACTGGCAACCAGGATATGAGCCACAGCCTGATGTCAGGAGAATCCTATCATTTTGCGGATCGCGAAACCGGGCGCCGGGTCTGGCAAATCACCAGCGCCGAAGCGATCAGCCATCCCAGCTATTTCCTCCAGTCGAGCTTTCTGGCCGATGAAAGTGGCCGCGACGAGAAGCTGTTCTTCGTCTCCTACCGGTCCGGCTCCGCGCAACTCTATGAGAAGGTGTATCCGGACGGCGCGCTCCGGCAGTTGACCCGCGGGACCCCCATCCACCCCTTCTCCCCCGCGCTGCACCCTTGGCGCGACAACCCGGAGCGCAGCGAGATCGTCTTCACGCGTGGCGGTGGACTGTGGGGGGTGCGGCTCTATTCGCTGGCGGACCGCCTGATCGCCGAGCTCGATGGCGCCCAACTGGGTGAGCCGTCCATCTCAGCTGATGGCGAATGGCTGTGCGCCGCGGCCAAGCAGGGCGGGCAGAACGGCATTTTTGTGGCTCGCTTTGATGGCCGCGCCGCGCACCTGATCCCGTTTCCGCGCACCGTCATCCATCCGCAGTTCCACCCGCTGGAGCCGGAGTGGATTGAATTTTCAGGCGACCCCGCCCCCCGCATGCACCGCGTGCGGCGCGATGGCACGGGTCTGGAATGCCTGTACCAGCATTCGAACGACGAATTCATCGTGCATGAGACGTTTCTGGGCCAAACCGGCGATATCGTCCTCACCGTGTGGCCTCATCTGCTGGCACGGATGGACTGGACAACGCGCCAGATTTCGACCATCGCCGAGTACAACGCCTGGCACATCGCGCCGAACCGTGCCGGAACCAAGGTGTTGTGCGACACCAACCACCCGGACCGCGGCATCAAACTGATCGACGTCGCCACGGGTTCGATTGAAGCCGTCTGCCAGAGCGATGCCTCAAACCAAGGCAGCCAGTGGCGCACCTCCCGCTACGCGCTAGCCGAAGATTTCGCCCGCGCCCGCAGCGAAGCCAAATCTGGCGCCACGCTCAGCTGGATGGAGACCTCCACCGACACCGTCTACGGCCCCCAATGGACCCACCCCCACCCCAGCTGGTCAGCGGATGAGAGCAAAGTGGCCTTTGCGAGCGACCGGACGGGGTTGACGCAGGTGTATGTTTGCGAGCTGTAGAAGCCAAGCGGTAGCCGGTAGCCCTTCATGGCTGTTGAAGTTTGAACCAGCCTTCGCTCCACCCGAATGCCACCATCTCTCAAAGCTGCTTCAGCCCGCATTCAACGAAGTAGCTAAAGAGCCTTTCGTACCATGCAGGATCTCGGGTCGGATCTGTCTTGTCGCCTTTGGGAAGAAAAACCACGACGCCCTGGCGGGCGCGGGTGAGCAGGACACGGTGGGCATTCAAGATGAACTTTCGTCGGTCTGAATCGTTGACGGCTTGCCACTTGGTGCCACGAAAGGTCATTGGCTCTAACGTCCTTGTCTCGGTGACTCTCAGATTGGCATCGATACAAACACATGCCCAGTCAAGTTCCAACCCTTGAACATCGAATTCGGTGGCGATATCCTCCAGATAATCAGATGATCGAACGTCCGATCGATCCGCAAGGAACCACTCCACAGGATCGATAGTAGCTTTGACGAACACCCCTTCGGGCTTGAGCCGCACTGCATTTGAAAAAGCTAGAACGCCGGCGCGTTCAGTTCCTCGCCGATGCTGTCTAAGCCACTCGCGGGCAGTTGCCAGGTCCCTTGTAATTCTGAACTCAAATCCCGTCAGCTCCTCCGACAGAGCTAAAGCTTCGTCCGGCCTGCCATCGATCATGGCCGAAGCGAACGCCGATACGCTTTCGGATCTGAACGAACGAATCGCAGTCGAAAGATGCAACCTGCGCTGGGCGATAACCGCTTTTGGCAACTGGCTGACGCCAAACGTCTCTGGGTTGTTAACAATTCGATCAGACAGGTGCACTTGCCAGGTAGGGAACTGCGTTGCCAGGGCAGTCAACCATTCATTGATGCCGGCCTCTCCAGTATTGATCTCCTGGCCATTGCCTACTAGACAAATGACGGTGCACCAATCGTCGTGCCGATCCATCACTGACAGGAGAAACTCCGGCTCGGAAGTACAAAAGTTCTCGTTGTTACGCTCCGTCCTCATAAACTGAGTGGCTTTCCGCATGTTCCAAGCCCTCTGCGCCTCATCGAATATGACCACCTTCTCGATTGGGGCCAATTCGGAGACCACATTCGCATCCCTAAAGTGGTGGATGTTCTGAATGAACTGCTCCACACTTCGGTTTGCCTCAATTGGTGGCGCATCTGCCGCACCGCTTTCTTTGATCTGATTTTTCTGGTCACGAGCGAGAGCTGCTCGGAGCACCTTTACGAGCGGGCCATTACCAGAAAGGAACACAGCATATTCGTCCTCGGCATTCCTTGTTCGCGAGTTAGCGATGTCCAAGCCCGCCAGGGTCTTGCCAGATCCGGGAACGCCCGTGACGAAGCAAATTGCCTTCGTGCCTAGTCGTTTAGCATCATGGATAACCTCCGAAACATAGGCGGCGGTGAGCGAGAGATTCTCTGCTCCAGCTTCATTTCGGGTAATGTCATCAACTCGATGATTCCGATAGAGCGCTTGCGCAGCCTCAATGATCGTTGGAGTAGGCCTGTATCGCCCGCCAACCCAGGCCATTGGATCAATCGACTGGCCGGAGAACTTGCTGGAAGCACGATTTATGAGATCCGCGATGTCGGTGCCATCAGAATGCATCGGCTCGCATACTCTGTCGTCCGACATCCGGAGCTCCGATGCAATGGATTTGGCGTTTGTTGCGATGAGAAGAGGGAACATGGGCAACTGATGGCTTGGCTCGTGAAAGTTCTTTAGGTCGAGAGCATATCCAACAACCTGATCCACGTCGGCCGGATAGAAATGACTCGACCCAATTTTGTATTCGAGGACAAAAACACAACCCCGACTCAGGATGATCGCATCTACTCGCCGGCCCATCCGGGGGATGGCAAACTCCAAGAACACGTAGCTGTCTTCCAGTTTGGCGATCGTAGACTTGAGGCTGACGATGATCGCAAGCCATGCGTTGCGCTGCTTCATGTCGACCGCGAAGAATGAGTTCGCCGTTAGAGACCCGAGAATAGCATCGGAACTATCGGCAAGAAATGCCGATCCGGTGGCTTGATAATCTGCCCTCTTCATATGTTCACTCCAGCGCTGGGGAATTGATGAGCCGATGTCGTCATCATGCCAAAAACCAGTCTAATGACCTTCTCGGATCTGGAAACTTCAAGGCAAGGAAAGGCGGTGGTCTTGGGAGTGAAGGGCCGCGCCAGACAGGCAGCAGACTGGATGGAGGACTGAAATCAGAGGAGGGGGTTGGTTGCGGGGGCATGATTTGAACATGCGACCTTTGGGTTATGAGCCCAACGAGCTACCAGGCTGCTCCACCCCGCAACGCTAGTGTAACGAATCGCCTAGTGGAAGGTCAATGTTTGCGGCTCGGAAACTAGACCCACGGCGGGGTGCTGGTGCGTCCGGGTCTGGCGGGAAGGGTGGACTCCGCTCCATGCTGTCGCGGCTCGGGGCGCGGCGTTGTTTTGTGTTTGCTATGATTTGCGGGTTGCCAGGGCGTTGTTCTGCGGACGGACAGGCCCCTCCTGCGGGTCGGGGCTCGGTCTGAACTAGATTGCGGGGATCAATTTGGCTAGCAGCGCGGTCCGGTCGGCGATGCGGTCGATTAGGATGCTTTCGTGGGGGGCGTGGGCGCCTTCGCCGACGGCTCCGACGCCGTCGAGTGTGGGAATGCCCAGGGCGGCCGTGAAATTGCCGTCGGAGCCGCCGCCAGTGGAGGATTCTTCCAGCTTCACGCCCAAATCCTTACCGAGCTGCTGCGCCAGTTTGAACAGCTTCACGATTCCTGGTGAGCGTTCCATGGGCGGGCGGTTGAGGCCGCCTTCGATGGCGATGGAGCAGCGTTTGTCGACCGGCTTCAGGGCGCGGAACTTGCGGTCGATGGTGGCGGCGTCCTTCAAGGTGGCGACACGGAGGTCTAGTTGGGCCCAGGCTTCGGCGGCAATGACGTTGCGGCGGGTGCCGCCGGCGATGACGCCGGGGCTGACGGTGGTGCCGCGCTTCAGGTTGGTGAAGCTGGCAATGGTTTCCAGCTGCCGGGCGAGCTCCAGGATGGCACTGGCGCCCTTTTCGAAATCGACGCCCGCGTGTGCGGCCTGGCCGGTGACGCGGATGGTGTAGTCGCCGATGCCCTTGCGGGCGGTCTTGTGTTTGCCGGTCAGGCCGGTGCCGGGCTCCAGCACCAGGACGGCGGCGCTCTTCTGCGCTTCGGCTTCAGTGAGCGGCCGCGAGTCGTCGCTGCCGGTCTCTTCATCGGCGTTGATCAGCAGGACCACTTTGCGCGAGACCGGGATGTCCTGCTCGATCAGGCTGCGGACGGCGTAGATGAAGAAGGCGAGGCCCGCCTTCATGTCGAGTACACCCGGGCCCCAGAAGCGGCCCTCGGCCTCGCGCCAGGGCATCGATTTCAGGGTGCCCAGCGGCCAGACGGTGTCCGAGTGGCCCAGGCCCATGATCTGCTGCAGGTCCTTCGACTTGCGGCCGGGCGTCTTGAATTCCAGCAGCAGATGGTTGCGGATGCGTTTGGCTTTGGCGATGTCCGCCGTGCGGTCCGCGATCAGGTCATTGCAGCGCCGGATGTCGGCGGGGGAGTCACTGGGGGACTCGCATTCCACCATTTCCCGCAGGAACGAAATCAACTCGTTTTGTTTCAAACGAATCTGACCGAGTGTGGCATCCATCGCTTGTTATCATAGCGAGAAGTCCATGCTTTTCGATCTGCTCGCCATCCGCGAGGTACTGCCCCACCGGTATCCATTCCTGTTGGTGGACCGTATTCTCGAAATGACCGACATGTCCATTGTCGGCCTGAAGAACGTCACCGTGAATGAGCCCTTCTTCCAGGGGCACTTTCCGGAGAAGCCCATCATGCCGGGCGTCCTGATTATTGAGTGCATGGCGCAAACCGCCGGTGTACTGGTGGGCAAGAAGGTGGTGGACTCCTATAAGAAGCTGATGTTTCTGGCTTCGATTGAGAACGCCCGCTTCCGCCGCACGGTGGAGCCTGGCGACCAGCTGCGGATTGAAGTGGTGATCACGCGCTTCCGGCCTTCGGCCGCCAAGATTGCCGCCAAGGCGCTGGTGGACGGCCAGATTGTGGCCGAAGCCGACCTGATGTGCGCCATCGTCGACAAGCCCGGCTACGAGACGGCAAAGCCTCCGGCGGAACCAGCGTCCTAGCACTATGGCGGTGCACGCAACAGCGGTGGTGGATCCGGCGGCACAGATCGACCCGGCCGCCACCATCGGCCCTTTCTGCGTTATCGGCGCGGGCGTCCGTATTGGCGCGCGCACGCAGTTGATGGCGCAAGTCTTTGTCGAAGGCGAAACTGAGATTGGCGAAGACAACGTGATCTTCCCCAGCACCACCATCGGGGTTGCGCCGCAGGACCTGAAGTATCACGGGGAACCCAGCCGCACGCGCATCGGCTCGCGCAACCGGATCCGCGAGTGCGTCACCATCCACCGCGGTACCGAAGGTGGCGGGATGCTGACAGAGATCGGTGATGACAACCTGCTGATGGCCTACACGCATGTCGCGCACGATGTCCGGATGGGCAGCCATTGCGTGCTGGCCAACGGAGCCACCTGCGGCGGCCACGTCACCATTGGCGATTGGGCCGTGATCGGAGCGTTCACGGGGCTCCACCAGTTTTGCCGTGTCGGGCGGCATGCGATGATCGGCGGCTATAGCGTGATCACGCAGGACGTGCTGCCGTTTGCCACCACGGTGTCAGAGCGGGAGAACAAGGTGTTCGGGGCCAACAAGACCGGTCTCGAACGGCGGGGCTTTACGGCGGAACAAATCGAGCCGCTACAGACTGCCATGCGTCTGCTGACGCGGGCGCAGTTGAACACGGCGCAGGCGCTGGAGCGGATTCGCGAAGAGCTGCCGGAGACGGCGGAGCTGGCCGAGCTGCTCGACTTCATCGCCACCTCGCAGCGCGGCTTCATCAAGTAAGCGCTATGAAGTACGCCGTCCTGTGTGGCAATGGCCGCTTCCCGATTTTGGCGCTGGAGCAGGCGCGCGTTTTGGGTCATGACGCGATCGCCATTGGCATTGAAGAAGAGGCATCACCCGAGATTGAGAAGCTGGCGTCGCGCACTTACTGGATCTCCCTCGGTGCGCTGAGCCGGCTGATCGAGATTTTGAAGAGCGAGCAGTGCAGCGAGGTGATGTTCTGCGGCCAGGTGAAACACACCAAGATCTTTTGCTGAGCCGGCTGATCGAGATTTTGAAGAGCGAACAGTGCAGCGAGGTGATGTTCTGCGGCCAGGTGAAGCACAACAAGATTTTTTCCGCGATCCGGCCGGATTGGCGCCTGGCCAAGCTGCTGTTCTCGCTGCGGGAAAAGAACACCGATGCGCTGATCGGTGGCGTGGGCAAGGTGCTGGCGGATGAAGGCATTCAACTGGCGGATTCGACGCGCCTCTTAAAGCCGCTGCTGGCCGGTGTTGGCGTGTTGACGCGCCGCAAGCCCACCGACGACGAGAAGCGCGACCTGGACTATGGTCGCCGCGTCGCCAATCATCTGGCGCAGATGGACATCGGCCAAAGCGTGGCGATTGCCGAGCGCGCCTGTGTGGCGGTGGAGGCGATGGAGGGCACGGATGCGATGCTGCGCCGCGCGGCGGAACTGGTGGATGGCAAGCCGCTGCGATTGGTGAAGGTCTCGCGGCGGCGCGGCCACCTGCTGTTTGATGTGCCGGTGGCGGGGTTGGCCACGATCGCCACCATGCAAGCGACGGGCACGACGGCTTTGGCTGTTGATGCGGGGCGCACGCTACTGCTCGACAAGGAAGAGCTGCTGCGGCAAGCGGATGCTGCGGGTCTGGCGATTGTGGGCTACGCGGCTGCCGACGCAAGATAGATTTCCCGGGTTAAGTGCAGGTTCAGTTTTCGCCGAACGGCGAAAGACGACGCTCCCCAGTCTAACGGCTCCAGAGGCCGCCAACCTCTCCGACACTGCGCGGCCATTCGACCGTAGGATGTCACGGATGAAGCAACTCGCCCGTCCTTTCAGCCAATCCTGACCAAACGCCGAGGCGGTTCACGCGAATCTGCGTTGGCCCGACGCGTGCACTTGCATGGGCCAGTCCGTTAGTTCTGCATGCGCACGATTACTGCGAAGGTCGATCCAGAAGGCCGAAGATTCGGATTCGTCGTCAGCAGGGCTTCGGCGATACAAAGACTCGGATAGGAAGAAACAATATGACCAAAACGGCGACGAAAGATCCAGTGTGCGGCATGAGTGTAGAAATGACTGCCGACCGCGCCACAAGCAACTACAAGGGAGAGACCTACTATTTTTGCTGCTCCGGGTGTAAAGGAAAGTTTGATCAGGCTCCGGATCAGTACCTGAGCGGCTCCGGACCAGCGAAGAGCGACAAGAGCGGTTGCTGCTGCGGCTGACGTCTACCAATTGTATGGCGGCGCGGCGGCAGCTTCATTTGGGGAGAAGGTCTAAAGATGATCGATCAAAAGTCGGCTCCGACTAAAGTCGTTGATCCGGTCTGCGGCATGAGCGTGGATCCGGAAGATGCGGCGGGTAAACAGGAGCATCACGGTACAAGCTACTTCTTTTGCAGCTTGGCTTGCGCGAAAAAGTTTCGGGCAAACCGGGATCTCTACGTGAAGTCAAAAGAACCCACGGTGCCAGTAGCCGCCGCAGTCGTTAAGACGGGCGGGCAAGTCGAATATACCTGCCCCATGCATCCGCAGATTGTGCGGTCGGGACCCGGGCCTTGCCCGATCTGCGGTATGGCGCTGGAACCTCGACATCCGACGAGCGGTGAGACCAATCCCGAGTTGGTGGATATGACGCGCCGGTTCTGGATCAGTTTAGGGCTGACGCTCCCCACGTTGCTGGTCATGATTTCTTCGTTCATTCCAAACGATCCGCTCAAGCATGTAGTCAGTGGAGAGCCTTTGCTTTGGCTTGAGTTCGGGCTCGCCACACCCGTGGTTCTCTGGGGCGGCTGGCCATTCTTTCAGCGCGGTTGGACGTCGGTCATCAGTCGGCATCTCAATATGTTCACGTTGATCGCCTTGGGGACCGGGTCAGCCTACCTTTACAGCGTGTTCGCCCTCCTGTTCCCCCAATTCATTCCAGCGTCGTTCCGTGACATGAGCGGTGAGATGGCGGTCTATTTTGAGCCCGCTTCTGTGATTGTGACGTTAGTCCTGCTGGGCCAAGTGCTGGAACTGCGCGCGCGAAGCCGGACGAGCAGTGCGCTCAAAGCCTTGTTAGGATTAGCGCCCAATACCGCCCGTGTTGTCCGGGAGGACGCGCGAGAGGAGGATATTCCCCTGGATCGTGTGGTCGTCGGTGACCGGCTCCGGGTCAGGCCTGGGGAAAAAGTGCCCGTGGATGGAGTGGTGGTCGAGGGAACCAGCAGCGTCGATGAATCAATGATCTCCGGGGAGCCCATGCCGGTGGAGAAAACCGCCGACACCAAGGTGACGGGAGGTACCGTCAATGGAACCGGAACATTCGTGATGCGCGCGGATCGCGTGGGAGCTGAAACGCTTCTGGCGCAAATTGTACGTATGGTGGGTGACGCCCAGAGAACGCGTGCACCTATTCAGCGTCTGGCCGATGAGGTAGCGTCCTATTTCGTGCCCGCCGTCATTCTGATTTCGGTTACCACATTTGCAGTGTGGGCGATCTGGGGTCCGGAGCCGCGTTTCGCCCATGCTCTCGTGAATGCGGTCGCGGTCCTCATCATTGCTTGTCCTTGCGCGCTGGGTCTGGCGACACCGATGTCGATTATGGTCGGTACGGGCCGGGGCGCTCAGGCGGGGGTTTTGATTCGGAACGCGGAAGCGCTCGAAATGCTGGAGAAGGTTGATACGCTCGTCATCGATAAGACGGGCACCCTCACAGAAGGCAAACCCAAGCTGGTCACTTTGGAATCGGCTGACGGACGTGAAGACGTGGAGATGCTGCGATTGCTCGCTAGCCTTGAAAAGGCCAGCGAACATCCCCTTGCGGGTGCGATTCTTGCCGGAGCAAAGGAACGCAGTCTGCAACTGGGGAAGACCGACAACTTTGCTTCTCTGACCGGCAAAGGTGTCACCGGCACGATCGAAGGCCACACCGTCGGCGTGGGCAACGCCAAACTGCTTGAGACTCTTTCCGTTGATTCGCAGCCGCTCGTCAAGCGCTCGGAAGACCTTCGGAAAGAAGGACAAACAGTAATGCTTGTAGCCATCGACGGTAAAGCCGCGGGCCTCGTTGGAGTCTCCGATCCGATCAAGGCCTCTACTCCGGAAGCCATTCAACTCCTACACGCCGAGGGCATCCGGCTGGTCATGCTTACCGGCGACAATCCGACGACTGCTCAGGCGGTGGCGAGCAAGCTGGGCATTGACGACATTCAGGCGGACGTACTTCCCGAGAAGAAGGCGGAAGTTGTCAAGCAACTTCAATCCCAAGGGCATGTCGTCGCTATGGCTGGAGATGGGGTGAATGACGCCCCGGCTTTGGCTCAGGCTCAGGTAGGGATTGCGATGGGCACGGGAACCGATGTCGCAATGGAGAGTGCAGGAGTGACCCTGGTGCAGGGCGATCTTCGCGGAATCGCGCGAGCACGCCGATTGAGCCGCGGCACCATGCGCAATATCCGCCAAAATCTCTTCTTCGCCTTCATCTACAACGTGCTGGGTGTCCCGATCGCAGCCGGAGTGCTGTACCCGTTCTTCGGCCTACTTCTAAGTCCCATGATTGCGAGTGCGGCCATGACCTTCAGTTCTTTCTCGGTGATCATGAATGCCCTCCGGCTTCGGAGGCTGGAACTGTGACAGCCTGACCGCGTACCGCGGTTAAATAGATTCCCGGTACTTTCTCACCTGCGTGTCCGAAATATCAAGACCAACGCAATGATCGCGACGACTCCGAACATCCACATCCAACCAGAATTCCACCCGTGCATTCCATATCCATGCATGGGGCACCCTCTCAGCTATCGGAATCTTGATCGACCTTATACCTAATTTTGCGTTGCCGCTGCGCCGCTCTTCTTGCGCATGTCCATGGCCGCCGGCATCATGGTCATGCCCTCGTGCATTTTCTGCATGTGATCGGTGATGGTTTGTAGGTGGCTAATTACCGCGTGCTGTAGTTCCATCTGACTCTTCATGCTGGCTTTTGCCGTTTCCATGTGGCTCTTCATCGCCTCATCGGCGGCGGCCATCTTTGCCATGCTGTCCTTCATCAGAGTCTGCATCTGATCCATCTGCGCTCGCATTTGGGCCATCTCCGACTTCATGGCCGTCATGTCCATACCGGACCTTTGCGAAGTGCTCTGAGTCGCATCAGGTTTTGGTTGGTTCTGCTGGGCGAGTGCACTTGTCGTGCCTAGCGCGACTGCAAGCGTGATCAGCGGAAGAATTCCGAGAGTCAATTTCATGGGTACTACCTCGTCCTAAGCAGCAGCACGCCAGGGGCCAAACCAGACAGCTTCAAGCGTTCTAGGAACAGGGTCTCCGTTTGTGATCGAATTGACTAGTCGACCAGCGCGCAAACCGGGGGCACAGGCTAGGCTCCGGCTGAACGGCTCTGCACGCGGACTTGCGCGAGCATTCCGTAGAGCTGCCGGGCATCGAGGGGTTTGGGGAGAAAATCGTCCATGCCCGCATCCAGGCAGCGCTCGCGGTCACCGCTTTCATTAGAAGCGGTCATGGCGACGATGCGGGTACGCAGGTGGCCGGTGGCGGCTTCAATGGAACGGATCTGCCGGGTGGCCTCCAGGCCATCCATCTCCGGCATCAGCAAGTCCATCAGGATCAGGTCAAAGGTGGCGCAGCCGAACGCCTCCACCGCTTCCACTCCATTGCGGGCCACCACCACGCGGTGATGCTGTTTGCGCAACACGGCTTCGGCGACGCGTTGGTTCACCGGATTGTCTTCCACCAGCAGGATATCCAGGATTTCGGGTTCCGGTTGATTGGCTTTGGGAGCAAGCCCCATACGGGCGGTGAAGTAGAACGTGCTGCCTTCGCCGGGATCGCTTTCCACCCACAGCATACCCCCCATCAAGGCGACCAACTGCCGGGCGATCGACAGGCCCAGTCCGGCACCGCCGTGGCGGCGAGTGGCGCTGGAGTCAGCCTGATGGAAGGGCTCAAAGATCGCCTCCTGCTGCTCATAGGGGATGCCCACGCCGCTATCGTGGACTCTGAACAGCAGCAGCAAAGAGCTGTCGTCGTCGCTCCGGCGTTCCACGGCCAGATCGATACGGCCCTGGTCAGTAAACTTGGCGGCATTGCCGAGCAGGTTGATCAGGATCTGCCGCAATCGCATGGCATCGCCGATCAACAGCTCCGGAATGTCGTCGGACACGTGGTAGTCAAACTCCAGTTGACGGTCACGGATCAGGATGATGACCGGCCGGAGCGCGTCCAGGATGCAATCCCGGACATTGAAGGCGCGAACGCTAAGTTCCATCGCGTTAGCCTCAATTTTGGTGAGGTCCAGCAGATCGTTCAGCAGGGCCAGCAGGGTTTCGCCGGAAGAACGAACGGCCAGCAGGTACTCGCGCTGTTCCGCGGTGAGGCGGGTGGAGAGCGCTAAATCGGTCATGCCGAGCACGCCGTTCATGGGCGTCCGTAGCTCGTGAGTGACAACGGTGAGGAAGCGGGCTTTGGCGTCGCTGAACTGATCGGCCCGGGTGCGCTCGGTACGCACAAGTTCCCGTTCGCTCAGAACGTCTTGAGTTCTGACCGTCAGCTGCTGCCGCAAATCTGACAATTCCGTCTCTAGCTCGCGCGCCCGGCGAGCTGACCGCGCCCAACCTACGACCGCTAGCGTAGCGATGAGGGCAGCTGCCACCAACAGGATTTCCAGAGAAACCAATGGCCTCTTCGATATCATAACCACATAAATGGAAATAAACAAAGCAGTTCGTGTGGGAGTGGTGGGCGCGGGGAGTTTTGGCAAGAACCACCTGCGCGTCCTTAGCCAGCTTCCCGGGGTGCGGCTGGTGGCTGTGGTGGAGGCCGACCCGGCCCGGCGCAATGCCGCCGCGGAGCAGTATGGTTGTGCCGCGCTAGAAGATCCACGGGATCTGGTGGGCCTGGCGGAGGCGGCCATCGTGGCCACTCCGACGACATCGCACGCGGCTGTCGCCGTGCCCCTGCTGCAGGCGGGACTTGATGTTTTGGTGGAGAAACCCATCGCCGGCTCCATGGAAGAGGCGCGGCTGATGGTGGACGCCGCCGCGGCGGGAGGGCGCATTTTGCAAGTGGGACATCTGGAACGCTTCAACCCGGCGGTGGAAGCGCTGGAAGGATTGAAGACGCATCCGCTGTTCTTTGAGATCCACCGGATGAGCTTGTTCACACCTCGCAGCCTGGATGTGGACGTGGTGCTGGACTTGATGATCCATGACCTGGAAATTGTGCTGGCTCTGACCGGCTCCATGCCGGAGGAGATCCGGGCGGCGGGTCTATCGATTCTCTCCAGCCAGTCCGACATTGCCAACGTGCGGTTGCAGTTTCCGGGCGGCTGCGTGGCCAACCTGACGGCCAGCCGCGCGTCCACCGAGCAGGTCCGTAAACTGCGGCTGTTTGCGCCGCACCAGTATGTTTCGCTTGATTATTCCAAGCAGCAGATGATGGTGATCCAGGTGGGTGATGACCGGCAGATCCGGCTCCAGCCCACGGCGATCACCAAGGACGAACCGCTGCGGCGAGAACTGGAACATTTCATCGCCTGTATCAACACCCGGCAGGCACCACGTGTCAGTGGAGTAGAGGCGATGCGGGCGCTTGAGGTGGCGATCGGTATCCTTGATAAAATCAGGGAGCACGCTGAGGTGGTAGCGGGCAGTCTTGCGGCACGCTGACGAGCTGAATCTTCTTTACGATTGGGATGCGATGCACCCGCCCAAGCCCCGGCTGGCGGCAGCGGGGTCGGTGCTTGTGCATTTGCTGTTGCTGGTGCTGGTGGCACTGATGCCGGACGTACCGGTCCGCCGCTATGACTTTCCCGAGGTCCGAATGGCCCGCCGCAAGATGACACCGCTGATCGCGCCGCGGTTTGAGCTGACACAGAAGGAAGCCAACAAGGGGAAGCTAACCAAGGACGTGACGCTGGAGGCATTGATGCCTCGGCCTAGCGCGCCCGCCAAGCAGGCTCCGGCTGGTGCCCCGGCGGCCCGGCAATTTACTCCGCCACCCACGGCAACGGCCCCGGCGCCTCAGGCGATGATGCCGGAACCGCCGAAGCTGGTGGCCCAGGGCAACGCCAACATCGCCACGCCGCAGATTGAACTGCCCGCGCCACCACCGCCGGTGGTGGAGAAACCCAAGCTGGCCTTCGAGACGCCCGGGCAGCCCCGCGGAGGGCCGCAGGGAGGCGCGCTGGGCAATGTCCGGATTGCGACGCCCAAGAGCAACGTGGACGATGTCGTGCGCCAGACCATCCGCATGAAGCCCAACGGCGGCGTGGTGGTGACCGACATGATGGACCTGCCCGCTGGTGCCGGGGCGACGTTGTCCGCCACGCCCAACCAAGGGCGCGCCGGGTCCAGCCTGGAGCTATTGAGCGATCCGCAGGGCATCGACTTTAAGCCGTACCTGATCCGCGTGCTGGCCGCCGTGCGACGCAACTGGTTTGCGGTGCTGCCGGAGAGCGCACGCTTTGGACAACGCGGCCGGGTGCTGATCCAGTTTGCGATCGCCCGAGAAGGGCGCGTGCCCAAGCTGGTGATCTCCACCCCGTCGGGCGTTGATGCCCTGGATCGGGCCGCGGTGGCGGGCATCAGCGCCTCGAACCCATTTCCGCCGCTGCCCGCCGAGTTCAAGGGCGACCAGATCCGGCTGCAGTTGAGCTTTGCCTACAACATGCCGGTGGTGCCCTGACGCGATGGACATACGGCGACGGTTCTGGATGGCGATGGGCAGCTATGGAATTCTGGCCGCAGTGGCGTTTCGGCAGCTGGACGGGCCCATGCGGCTGGCCGTCTGGGTGTTTCTGGCGGGCCTGGCCCTCAAGACTTGGATTGCCCTCTATAGAAAGAGCAGCTGAAACGCTGCGGAGATACCTTGCCATGCCTCTTTCGTGTTGGCCGCTTCGCGCAGTACTGATCCTGGCCACGGCCGCCTGTGTGGCGTCGGCCCAATCGGCCCCGGCTGCCAAGCCATTGCCCCGGGTATGGGTGTTGTCAACGGGCGGAACCATCGCCGGACAGGGGTCTTCATCCACCGATCTGACCAACTACAAGGGCGGCTCTCTGACTGGTGCCGACCTGGTGCGGGCGGTGCCGGAGATTGCGGCGATCGCGCAGATCAAGACCGAGCAGATCGCCAATGTGGGCAGCGCGGATATCACCGTGGCGCATTGGCTGCAATTGGCCAACCGGATCAACCAGATCTTCACCGAGGAGCCCGGCACGGCTGGCGTGGTGATCACGCACGGCACCAACACCATTGAGGAGACGGCCTACTTTCTGAACCTCACGGTAAAGCATGACCGGCCGGTGGTGCTGGTGGGCTCCATGCGGCCCGCCTCCGCCATCAGTGCCGATGGCCCGTTGAATCTGTTGAACGCCGTGCGCACGGTGCTGTCGCCTGAGGCGCGGGGCAAAGGAGTGCTGGTGGTGCTGAACGATGAGATCCACGCCGCGCGGGACGTCAGCAAGACGAACACCTTGCGCGTCGAAACATTCCGCAGCCAGGACCTGGGATTTCTGGGCTATGCCGATGGCGATCGCGTTTCCTTTTACCGCGCGCCCACCCGGCGCCACACAGTGAACTCAGAGTTCGACGTGAAGGGGCGGACCACGCTGCCGCAGGTGGAGATTCTCTATTCCTACGTCGAGCCGAGCGGCGTGTTACTGAAGGCACTGCTGGCCAGCGGCGCGCCGGGGATTGTATTTGCCGGTTCCGGTGCGGGGCTGATCTCCAGCGCCGAGAAGGCGGCATTGCAGCCGGCCTTTGCGATGCCGGCGCAGAGGCGGCCGGTGATGGTCCGCTCCAACCGGACGGGCAGCGGACGGGTCACGGCGAGGGACGAATACGACAAGCTAGGCATAATCCCAGGGGACACACTGAATCCGCAGAAAGCCCGCATCCTGCTGATGCTGGCGCTGACCAAGACGCGCGATGTGGCTGCGCTGAACCGGATCTTTTCCACCTACTAGCGCGGCTACTTCTTGGCTTCGGCCAGCTGCTTCATCTGCGATAAGCCGCGTTCGAAGTCCGGGCCGACCGTGCTGTCCATGCTGGTGAACAGCATGAAGGCTTTCATCAGAAAGACGCTCTGGCCTTCCATCATCCATTCAACCCGCGTTCCCGTGCCATCCGGCGCCAGTCTGAACGTGGTGATGCTTTCGGATTCGAAGGGCTTGATGAACTCCAGATTCACCTTCACCACATTCGGCGGTTCGGTGGAGAGGATGGTCATGCGGCCCTCGCCCACTTCGCTGTTGCCCAGCCAGTGATACTTGGCTCCGGGACCGGTGGGGGCACCGCTGTAGGTGGTCTTCATGGTGGGGTCGAGCTTGGCCCAGGGGGACCAGCCTTCCCACTGGTGAAAGTCGTTGATCAGATTGAAGACGGCTTCGGGCGGAGCGGCGATGTTGGTTGTCCGCGTCACCTTGTAGGCGCCGGGCTGGGTGGCGACGACAGCGACAAAAGCGACCAGGAAGCCTCCCAGGCCGGTCAGAATCTTTTTCAGCATGGTTGGCTCCTAAAAGGACTTGCCCGTAATCCGGCAATCGTCCTCAGGGGAGTTTACTGGGGGCTGGAACAAAGGTCAATACCAGTTTGCTTGTGGCTGGGGTAAAGTGCTCCGGAAGCGAGGCCGGAAGCTGAAATAATGAATTCAGCATGGCCCAGCGGGACAGGTGGAGCAGCGCGGTGGCAGGCAGCCGGAAGGCATGGTGCACGATCATGCTGATGGGTGCCCTGGTCGGCTGCGGGACTGCGCCGGTGCCGCGGGCGGTGTCGAGTTTGCCCCGGGTGGGAACGCCCCAGACGGTGAGGGTTCCACTGGGGCTGCCGGACGTGCCGGTGCCGGAGACAAATCCGCTGACCGCGGAGAAGATCGCGCTGGGGCGGCAGCTGTACTTTGACCCGCTGTTGTCGGTGGACCGGACGGTTTCCTGTGCGTCCTGCCACCACCCGGACAAGGGCTTCGCGGATGGGCGGCGGACAGCATTGGGTGTGGGGGCCCAGACCGGGACGCGGAGCGCGCCGACGGTCTTGAATGCGGCCTATTCACGCAGGCAGTTCTGGGATGGGCGTGCGGCCAGCCTGGAGGCGCAGGCCGGTGGCCCGATCGCCAATCCGATCGAAATGAATCTGCCGCATGAGGTCTGCGTGGCGCGGCTGCAGGCCGAGGCGAGCTATCGCGCGGCTTTCCAGAAGGCGTTTGGTTCGGAGGTGATCTCCATGGAGATGGTGCAGCAGGCGCTGGCCAGCTTTGAGCGGACCCTGCTGAGCGGCGATTCGCCATTCGACCGTTTCCGCTATGGCGGAGACGCGCAGGCGCTGTCGCCGGAAGCACAGCGGGGCCTGGCCGTGTTCCTGGATCCGCAGAAGGGCAACTGCGCTTCCTGCCACTTGATCGGTGACCAGCACGCCCTGCTGACCGATGGGCTGTTCCACAACATCGGCATTGGGGCGGATGCGGAGGGTGGTTTCAAAGATGCGGGCCGCTTCGCTGAAACCCAAGCGCCGGCGGACAGGGGGGCGTTCAAGACGCCGACGCTGCGCCAGATCGGTGCCACGGCACCCTACATGCACGACGGCAGCCTGAAGACACTGCGGCAGGTGGTGGACTACTACGTGGGCGGCGGGAATTCCAACCCGCAGTTGGACCGTCGGGTCCGGCCGTTGGAACTGACGGGGCAGGAGCGCGGCGACCTGGTGGCATTTCTGGAATCGCTGAGCGGGCCGGTTCCACCGCAAGCTGGACCACCTCCGGCTGCGGGCGCGCCGTCAAGGCAGTAGACTGGTCAGCGAATATGGTCCAAGTGCTCCGGTTGGCCCCGTGGTTGCTACTCCCGCTATTGCCCGGCTGCAACCGCACTTCCGCGCCCGTGCCGCCGTCGGAGGCCGCGCCCGCCCCGCCCGTGTACTTTCAGGTAGACGCGGCGACGGAGGGCACCGTCACGGGCACCATCCGGTTCTCGGGGGTGAAGCCGGCGGCGCCCTTGATCGACATGGACCAGGATGCCGACTGCGCCAAGCTGCACGGGAACTCACCCGTTCCGGATGAGGCGGTGGTGGTGAACCGCAACGGCACGCTCCGGAATGTTTTTGTCTATCTCAAGAGCGGACTGGAAGGCAAGACGTTTGCTCCCCCGGCGGCTACAGTGACGATTGACCAGAAGGGCTGCTGGTTTGCGCCACGGGTGCTGGGCATCCAAACTGGGCAACTGCTGACGGTCACCAATTCGGACCCGGTGACCCACAATATTCACCCACTGGCCCAGGTGAATCGCGAATGGAACCATAGCCAGGCACCGGAAGAGGCGCCGTTTACCCGGAAGTTTTTGAGTCCTGAGGTAATGGTGCGGGTGAAGTGCAACGTCCATCGCTGGATGCGGGCCTGGATTGGGGTGCTCGATCACCCGTACTTCGCCGTGACCGGGGCGGACGGAAAGTTTGAGTTGCGGCATGTGCCGCCGGGCACCTACACCCTGGCGGCGTGGCAGGAGAAGTTGGGTACACAGGAACAGACGCTGACTGTGACGCCCGCGGGTAAGGTGACAGCAGCCTTTACGTTCCAAGGAGAATAGCTTTGAGTTTCAAGATCATGTGGATGGCGCCCGTCGCAGTGGCGCTGCTGACAACGGCTTGCTCCCGGCCAGCGGCCGAGAAGGTGGGCTACCGGATCTATGTCACCAATGAGACCTCCGGTGACCTGAGCATCATCGATTCCGCGACGTTGAATGTGGTGGCCACGGTGCCGTTGGGCAAGCGGCCCCGGGGCATCCACGCGAGCCCGGATGGCAAAACCATCTATGTCGCCTTGAGCGGTTCGCCCATCGGTGGGCCCGGTGTTGATGAGAGTAAGTTGCCGCCGGCGGACAAGAGTGCCGACGGCATCGGCGTGTTCGACGTGGCCCAGAACAAGATCGTGCGCGTGATCAAGTGCGGGTCCGACCCGGAAGAGTTTGATTTAAGCCTGGATGGCAAGCTGATCTACGTCTCAAACGAGGATGCCGCGGGCGTGACGATCCTGGATTTGGCCACCGAGAAAGTGGTGGCCACCATTCCCACGGGCGAGGAACCGGAAGGGGTCCACATGAGCCCGGACGGCAAGTATGTCCTGGTTACGTCCGAGGATGAGGGCACTGTGGTGGTGATCGATACCGCGTCACAGAAAGTTCTACAGACCATCAAAGTGGGCCGGCGCCCCCGGACCACGGCATTTATGCCGGACAATACTCACTTTTGGGTAAATGCGGAGAATGACGCCACGATTAGTCTGGTGGACGCGCTGAAACCGGCGGTGGTGGAAACAATCTCGTTGGGCGCGCCGGGAGCGGTGAAGCCCATGGGCGTGCGCTTGTCCAAGGATGCGGCCAAGCTTTACGTCACCACCGGCCGAGGCAAGAAGGTGTTTGTCATCAACACCGCGACGAAGCAGATTGAGGGCTCAGTGGAAGTGGGTACCAGGCCCTGGGGCTTGGCGCTTTCGCCCGACGGCCAGACGCTCTACACGGCGAATGGCCCGTCGAATGACTTGTCCGTGGTGGATCTGGCGACGCGCGCGGTTACGCGGAAGATCTCCTTGACGGGCTCACCTTGGGGTGTAATCACGCTACAACCCTAACCGGTCAGCGGCCACTTCCACGCCGGTGGCTTCGCGTTCCCGTTAACAACTATTTGTGATCACAATTAGTGATTACGCACCGGTTGGCATAAGCTGGGAGATATGCCGGGTAGTGGTGTCGCCGGACTTCTCGGTTGGAGATATCTGGCAACTGGATTCCTTGCGCTGAGTGCTGGCTGTCAATCCCTGCCCTCGGAAGCGAAACAGATCCGCATTGCCAGCGCGGCGCTGGCACCGTTGGCCTATGCGGATGCCAACGGCCAACCGGCGGGCTTCTACGTCGACGTCATGCGGGAAGCAGCCCGGCGCGAGGGGCTGGCGTTGGAGTATTCGTTGCGCCAGGAAGGCCTGGAAGCAGCGCTGGCCTCAGGGTCGGTTGACCTGTGGGCCGCCGCGGTGGCGAATCCTGGACGGCGCCGCCTGATGTACTTCGCAGAGCCTTGGTGGGAGGACGATTACTACCTGTTGGTGAATGCCGGTAGCCCCATCAAAAGTGTGGCCGATCTGGCTGGGCGGCGGGTCGCTTATGGCAATGCTCCTCCCATGGCCATGAGCATCGATGCTGCTTTCCCGGGCGTCAAAGGGATCCGGCTGGACCGTCCGGACGACCGCGCCGATGCCGTGTGCCGGGGTGAGGCGGAAGCCGCGCTGCTGAACCATCCCAGTCTTTTCGCCTTTTTCTTGAGGCGGGCAGGCGCGTGCGACGGAATTGCCTTGCGCCTGGTGAGTCAGGATCGGCTGCAGAGCGAACTCTCCATTGCTGCGCCGTTTGCCCAGCAGGCGTTAGCAAACCGCATCCAGACCCGGGTCCGGGAGATGACGCAGGACGGGACGTTGGCCAAAATCGCCGAGGCCTACCCGATGGTGTCGATGCGCAACGCCAACCTTATCCGGTCAAGCGTGGAGGAGAAGGGCCGGCAAGTGGGCTTGGAGCGCGCCTTGTTGGCGGCGCTGGCCTTCGGCCTGCTGAGCCTATATTGGGCTTTCAAGATGCGCCGGGAACGGGAGCGCTCCGTCGTGGCGCGCCGCGAGGCGGAGCGGGCCTTGGCGATCAAGACGGAGTTTTTGGCAACCATGAGCCATGAGATCCGGACGCCGCTAACCGCGGTGGTCGGGTATTTGGACATGCTGGCCGATACGGCCCTCAGTCCTGACCAAAAGCTGCTGGCTCGCGAAGGCCGGGGGGCCTCCGCCGCACTGCTGGGTATGGTGTCGGAGATTCTAGACTTCTCACACATGCAGGCGGCCACCGTGAACCTGCGGCTGGCACCATGTGACCCTTGCCTGCTGTTCGACGAAGTGGTGGCGGCGGTGGGGCCACAGGCGGAAGCCAAGGGTTTGGTGATGTCGGTTCGGATCGGCCCGGAAGTGCCGGCGGTGGTGGTCACGGATTCATCGCGGGTGCTGCAGGTGGTGATGAATTTGGCGGGGAACGCGGTGAAGTTCACCGAACAGGGCAGTGTCCGGCTGGGCATGCGGTACGAAGAGGGCGCGGACGGCCAGGGGAATCTGGCGCTGACCGTGACCGACACCGGCCCCGGTATTCCGTTGGCCGAACAGAAGCGCATTTTTGAGCCCTTCACCCAGCTTGATTCCTCGGACCGCCGCCGTCATGGTGGGGTGGGTCTGGGCTTGGCCATCGTCCAGCGGCTGGTGTCGGCACTGCGCGGCGAGATCCAGCTGAACAGCGTGGTGGGAAGTGGCACGGAGTTTGCCGTCCGGATTCCGGTAGAACGAACGGCGGAGCGGCGGAGCTGGCTCCAAGTACTGGAGGCCGGAGCCGCACAGCCCATGGCGCGAGTGTTCCTGTTGGGGCAGACCGAGTTGCGTCATCGTTTTCTGCTGGATACCCTGTCCGGGCTGCACGTGCCACTGCAGGTTTGCCCGGATGAGGCGGCGTTGTCGGCGGAACTGACGCGGGTGCCACCGGGCCAGCCAGTTTGCGCGATCGTGGACGTGAGTGCATCGCCGTCCCCGTTGGCACTGGTGCAAGCCGCCCCACCGGGCATCCGCTGGGTACTGATGGGCACGCACCAGGAATTGAAGCAGAGTGACAGCGCCGTCCTGGCCGCATTCCACATTTGTGGCACTTGGCCAGTGACAGTGGGCTTTCTCCGCCTGCTATGCCCCTCCACGACTTCGCCAGTTAGGCCGGCCACGATGGAACCCCTGACGAAGCCCGTTCTAGTGGTGGACGACAATGCGGTCAACCGGAAAGTGCTCGGCCGGCTGCTGGAGAGGCTAGGTTGCCAGGTGGATTTTGCCACCGATGGAGAGGAGGCGGTGAAGAAGTTCCTCGACGGCGGCTACGGCCTGATCCTAATGGATTGTCAGATGCCCGTACTGGACGGATTTGCGGCGACGGTGCGCATCCGGCAGGTGGTTGGGCGGGAACGGGTGCGGGTGATTGGGGTCAGCGCCAGTACCGAGGAGCTGACGCGCCGCCGGTGTCTGCAAAGTGGCATGGACGGTTATCTCGCGAAACCGATCGATCTGGCTAGGTTGCGTGCCGTGCTGGAAGGGCTGCCGCGCGGCTAGGGCCGGCGCTCCGAGGGGACGCCCCCGGGCTGGGCCAGCGCTTGGGCGATCGCCTTTTCCGCCAGAGGAGCCATCTTTTCGTAGGCGGCATCATTGGGCAGAAAGCCGTCCACCGTCAGTGCCCGATTCATCGCGCGGCCTTCAACGAGAGCGCTGTAATAGTCGAGATAGACCAGGCCGCGTTCGGCCGCGTAGCTCTTCAGCCAGTTGTTCAAGCTGATGATCTTGCCGATCGGGCGCCGGGCGGTCTGCTTGACGAAACAATCGCAGACCGGTGTGACAGAAGCCAGCACGACACGGATGTTGTGCGCCAGGGCCAGGTCCACCATCGACATAAAGTGCTCCGCCATGGTGCCTTCAGTCGAGGGCCCCATCACGCTGCCCAGGTCATTGGTGCCGGCCGCGATGATAACGACTTTGGGCTTCAGCGACAGCACATCCTGCCGGAACCGGACCAGCATCTGCGCGGCTGTTTGCCGGGTGATGCCGCGGTTGAGATACGGCTTGCCGGGGAAAAACTTCGCCGTGCCCTGCCCCCACCGTTCCGTAATCTCGTCACCCAAAAACACGACGCGATTGTCCGCCGGGCGTAACTCGGCGTTCTCGCTACCGTAGTGCGTCAGGCCGCCCCAATCGAGCAAGATGCGGCGATAGGCATCCAGTTCCTGCTCCAGTTGGGCGCGGGTGGGTTCGGCGGGCGCGTTTTGCGCCATCAAGCCGGCCGCTCCCAACAATGCCAGCACGCCTGCCAGCCGGATCATTTTTTGAGACCGAAGCAATAGAGGTGGCCGTCGTAGGTGTTGATGTAGACCTGGCCGTTGGAGACCGCGATGCCGCTCCAGTGGTTCCAGTTGGTGATCTGCTTGCCGCTGGACCAGAGCTCCTTGCCGGTGGTGGCATCGAGCACATAGAGCACCGCGTGCGTCGACAGCGGGATGCGGCGCTCCATGCGGAAATCGAGGCCGACGTCGGGGAAGGCCTGCGCGGTATTCTCACCGCTGCCATAGGCGAAGATCATGCCGTTGGCGATCAGCGGCGGTTCGGCTTGGTTCATGTCGCGCGACACCCAAGCCGGGGTCAGCTGGACTTTGCCGCCCACGGTCTCCATCTTGAAGGCCGCGATGGCGCCCTTTTTCACTTCGCCGTATTCCAGCGGCGCCTTGAACTTGGGGTGCTTCGGCCCCCAGAACGGCGTCAGGATCCAGCGCGTGGGGCCGTCTTCCCAGGTGGCCAATGAGCCCCAGATGCCCGCTTCGGCGAAGTCCACAATCTCGTTGCAGATCAGCGGCGTGCGATAGGCCGGGGTGCGGTGGTCGTCGCCGCCGATCGATTCGGTGTCCATCAGGTAGATGCGGCATTCCTTGCTGGCATCGATCATGTATTCTCTGCCCTTGTAGTCAAAGATGGCGGGCGTCACCTGCATGTCCAGGTCGCGCTTCCACAGCCACTCGGCATTGGAGGGGCCGTAGTAGTCCACGAGATCGAGACCCTTGGTCTTGGGGTCCTGCTTAACGCCGATGATGCCGTTGCCGTAGACGCCGTTCTCGGGATCCCAGCGGCCGTCGCCGGTGCCGGTGTACATCACCAGATCCTTGCTGACGGCCGGGCCGGAGCGGCCCCACATGCCGCCACCAGCCGGACCCCAGCTGCCCACTTTGTGGGTGGCCAAGTCGTAGGTGTAGGCCATGTTGGGGTTGCCGCCGCAGCCTTGGGCGCTGTGCGTGTAGATGACATTGTTCACCAGATTCAGCGCGTAGGGCTTGCCGTTGGGCGGCATGAACTTGCGGGGCGGCGACATCGCTTCGCCGTCGGCGGCATTGATCACATGCAGGCGGCCATCCCAGCTGGCGGCGTAGATGGTGTACTTGCCGGGGCCTTCGCCGGGGCCGATGGTGACGTTGGCGGTCATGCCGCCGGGGCAGAGCACGCTGGGGCCACGGCCGTTGGGCGGGTCCTGGTAGCTGCTGTCGAACTGGCGCTTCCAGACCAGCTCGCCCGTCTTGGCATCCAGGGCGTAGACGTTGTCCGAAACCCCGGCCTGGATGACGAGTTCGCGCGGGCCCTTGGGCGTCGTCACCTGCCCGATCACCAGCGGTTCCAGCAGGGAGTGCATCTGACGCTGCTGGTTGTCCAGCTTGGTCTTCCACAGCAGCTGCATGCCTTTGACGTTGGCCTTGGTGAGGATCTTTTCGTCCTTCTGCCAGTTGTTGCGCTTGGAGTCACCGCCGTCGGTCAACCAGTCGGCCGCCAGGGCGGACAACGCGGACAAGGCTAGAAAAGGGACCAGCTGGAATATTTTCATGGGCAGACCTTTCAGGATGGCACGGGCAACCAGCACCGCCGCCGAATCAACCGCTACAAAGCTCACACTATATATCAATCGAACGGCCCGACGCCCGCGCCGCCGGTAAGGTAGGCAGCGTGGCATTCGGTATATGATCGATGTTCGAATACCTGAAACCGCGAGAGGATCTTTTTCCGTGATGCGACGACTTTCCCTGGCTGTGACGACAACGCTGACCTTGCTGGCGACCGCGACGGTGGCGCTGGCCCAACGCGGGACCGGCGACTGGATGACCGCCGGCTTTGATGCACAGCGTTCCAACTGGGTCCGCAACGATGGCAAGATCTCGCGCGACAGCATGGCGAAGCCCGGATTTGAACTGGTGTGGAAGCTGAAGTTCGACAATGCCGCCCGTCAGCTGAACACCGTCACGCCGCCCGCATTGCTCGACTTTTTTATCGGCCACCGGGGCTTCCGGGCACTGGGTTTCTTTGGCGCCTCGTCGGACCGCATGATTGGCGTGGACATCGATTTGGCTCGCATTGAGTGGCAGAAGAACTATTCCACGGCAGCAGCGCCCGCGGGAACGATCGATTGCCCCGGCGGTTTGACCGCAGGCGTCACGCGGCCGCTGTCGCTGGCGTATCCGCCCGTGCCCACGGGTGCAGGCCCAGGGCGTGGCACGCCCGCCAAGGGTGGTGTGGGTGAGCCTTACGAAGGCGCGGTGACGTTGAAGAATCGCCCCGTGGCTCCGCCGAAGCCGATGCCCGCCAAACCGGCTGGCCCAGCGGCGGCCGCTTTCAATCCGTTCGCGCCGCGTATCCAGTGGGCGGTGGGGTTGACGGGTGACGGCAAGCTGCACTCGGTTTATGTGTCCAACGGTGAAGAGCCCAACCCCGCGGTTCCGTTTGTTCCGGCAGGAGCCCATGCAAAGGGCCTGATGGTGTTCGACAACACCGCTTACGTGGCCACCGTGAACAGCTGTGGCGGTGCGGCGAATGGCGTCTGGGCGCTGGACTTGGCTTCGAAGACCGTCTCCCAGTGGAAGGCCGCTGGCAACGTGGCAGGAACTGCCGGACCAGCAGCGGGCCCGGATGGCACGCTGTACATGGCGTCAGGAAATGATCTGACCGCACTCGAAGCCAAGACTCTGAAGCCGCTGAGTAGCTACAAGGCCGATTCGGCGCTGACCTCTTCGCCGGTCGTGTTTGAGTACAAGGGCAAGAACCTGGCTGCCGTCACCAGCACCGATGGCCGTCTGCATCTGGTGGACACGGCCACGCTGGCCACGCCGCTGGACAAGAGCGCGGCGTTCTCGGGCGCAGGCTACGCTGCCGGAGCGTTGACCAGCTGGCAGGACCCGTCCGGTACGCGTTGGATTCTGGCCCCGGCCAGCGGCTCTGTTGCCGCCACTGCCGGTTTCACCGCCAGCAATGGAGCGGTGACCAACGGCGCCGTCGTGGCGTGGAAGGTGGTGGACAAGGGTGGCGTTCCGGCACTGGCCCCCGGCTGGATGTCGCGGGATCTGGTGTCGCCGACGGCGCCGGTGGTGGTGAACGGTGTGGTGTTTGCGCTCTCCAGCGGGGAGTTCCGTTCAGCTGATCCGAAGATGACGGCGGCGCAGCGCGCGCAGAAGTCAGTCCCGGCCGTGGTGTACGCGCTGGACAGTACGACAGGCAAAGAACTGTGGTCCAGCGGCAAGACGATCACGTCGTTTGTGCATTCCGGCACGCTGTCAGCTGGCGGCAGCCGCATTTACGTGGGTACGCATGAAGGCACCCAATACGCCTTCAGCTTCCCGATCGAGCATTAGCGTCATGGCGGGCAAAGCTTTCACGCGGCGGCAGTGGCTGAGCATGGCCGCGGCCGTGCCCGCCGCCGCGAGTGTTGATTGGGAGGCACCGGCGTGGGAAGCGCCGCTGTTTGATTGGTCCCGTCTGTTCACCGGTCCCATAAAGATTGCCCGGATCGAAGTATTGGAGCGCGGCAAAGCCCATTTTGTCCGTGCGGTCTCCACCGATGGTGTCGTGGGCGTCGTCCGCACGAAAGAGATCGAGGATTTTCTTCCGATCCTGCTGCGGCGCATCGCCCCGTTCTTCCAAGGCAAGGATGCGCGCCAGCTGGAGCGGCTGATGGACGATCTCTACATCGCCCATTACAAGATCTCCGGGCAGGCCTTCTGGTCACCCGCCGCCGCCGTGGAGCATGCCGTGCTGGACATGCTGGGCCGCACCGCCCGCAAGCCCGTCGCGGAGTTGTTGGGTGGAATGAAGCGGTCGTCGATTCCGGTCTATCTGTCGGGCTCCGGTCGCGATACCAGTGCCGAGCAGGAGGTGCAGGTTTACGTCGACGGGATGAAGGCCACCGGGGCGGCGGGCTTTAAGCTGAAGATCGGCGGACGGATGTCCCGCAACGCTGACGCCACGCCGGGCCGAACGGAGAAGATGCTGACGCTCGCGCGAAAGCTGGCCGGCGACAAGGCGGTGCTGTACGCCGATGCCAATGGCTCCTACGACTATCGTGAGGCGGTGCGGGTGGGGCGGGTAATGGAAGAGCTGAAGTATGCCTTCTACGAGGAGCCCAGCCCGTGGGAAGAGCTCTCCCTCACGAAACGGGTGGCCGATACGCTGACGATCCCGGTGGCGGGGGGCGAGTGCGACCAGTCCCTTTGGCGCTACCAGTGGATGGTGGACCAGCGGGCGGTGGACATCATCCAGCCGGACTTGAACTATTGCGGCGGCATCCTCCGGGCGGCCCGCATTGCCCGGATGGCGGCCAAGGCCAATATGCCCATCGTTCCGCACAACACGCAGACCGATGCCGCCGCCTGCAAGATCATGCAGTTTGCCGCAGCCATTCCCAACATCGGGCCGTTCATGGAGTTCCCTTGGCGTGAAGAGCCGAAGCCGGCCAGTTGGTACACACCCAACTTTGTGGTGCGTGGGGGCGCGGTGAAAGTCCCGGCAACGCCTGGCCTGGGAGTTGAGTTCGACGCCGATTATCTGAAGACGGCCCGGGTGCTGGCCTAGCGGAAGTCGGAGATGAGCATGATGTCGGTGTTCTCGACGTCATACTCGCTGAACACCATCAGTTTCTCGTCGAGGGAAACATCAAAACCCCAGAACAGCGTCTTGGCGATGGTCAGCAGCGGCGTGGAGCGAGTGGCGTTGAGGGGCCGGTAACGCAACTCGGCTGGCTTTCCGCCCGCGATGTAGTAGATGCCGGAGTTAGTGACGGCATAGAGGGTGCGGCGCGCCAGCGGCTCCTTGACGATCTGCTCTTCAGGCCCACCGGCTGCGGGAACGCGCCAGATGCCGAGATCATTCTGGGTGCGATTGAAGTAGAAGTACCGGCCGTCCGGGGACTCGACGCCGCCGGTTGAGCCGCCGCGGGTGACTTGCGTGGTAGCGCCGCTATCAAGCTGGAGGCGCCAGATTTCAGGGCGGCCGGTGCGGTCGCTGCGGACGTAAATGGAGCGCCCATCGTGCCCGGCGGCGACGCCCGTCTCCTGGCTGACCTGCCGGACCAAGCCCCCGGTTCTGGGAACGAGAAAAGTGGAGGCACCTTGCACCGCATCCCGGGTGGAGATCATCAACTGCTCCCCATCGGGCATCCAGCAAACGAACAACGTATCGGAACGGTCCAGGAAGGTGATCTGCCGTGGCGGCTCCGCCGGCGTTGACTGGGCGCCCGCCAGCGGTGCCAGCCAAACCTGCTCCCGGCCGCTGCGATCTGACACATACGCCACCATGCGGCCATCCGGCGAGATCCGCGGCTCCTCATCGGTGAACGAGGATGCGGCAACCACCCCGGCGTCCTCCCACGCGGCACCGCGGCGGCGCAGAAGCCCGAGATTGACGTCGGACGTCTCCCGGACAAAGGCCAGCTTCCAGGCGTCGCGAGGCATGGCGATTTCACCGGTCGAGATCGCTGAGGCAGTGCGGGGAACCGCGGTGGGCGTAGCGGCGACGCGCCGGATGGACTTGCGGGCCAGCGTCCCGGACAGGTAGATGACTTCCTTCCCATCCGGAGTCCAGTTGGGCCACCCCACGCGTTGATGCTCAAACGTTAACCGCCAAGGCGCACCGGCCGACCGGCCCTGGGTGGTAAGCGGTTGCACCCAGAGATCGGAGGATTCGCGCGTCTCATAGCGGCTGAACACAAGGGCCTGGCGCACCTGGGAGTAGCGCGGATCGATATCCCCCCGGCTGCCCGCAGGTGCGGGCATGATCTCCCAGCTCTGCTTGGTGGCCAAGTCCACGGCCCGCACTTGGTTGAGGTTCTGGCCTCCAGGCGATTGCAGCCCGACCGTATAGATCAGCATCCGGTCCTGGGGGCCCCACTCGACATTGCGGAACGGTTGTCGCTCCAACACCATCTGGATACCGGAGCCATCAGCGTTCATCACCATGAGATCCATTGCCGGGGAACCATGGTTTCGCAGGAAAGCCACTCGGTGGCCATCGGAAGAGATGGCCGGTTTGATATCGCCATGCCCGCCGGAGGTCAACCGCCGCGGCGGCCCGCCCTCAGACTTCACCCAGATGTCCGCCTTCTCGTCTCCTCCGGCGGAGTAATAGACCAGCTGGCCATCGGGCGAGAACGCCGGGTACTGTTCGACGCCCGCTTCATGGGTAAACGGCAAAGGCTCCTGATGGACGGCTGGGGTAGGTTGATGGAGCGCTTCAAACAACCGGATCCCCATCAGCAGGACGGCCAGCGCCACTGCGCCCAATCCCGCTACCCAGGTCTGTTGCCACCAGGGGCGGCCGGAGGCCAGCGCTGCCGCAAAGGCTTCACCGGTGGAGGGACGCCGGTGATCCGGATCTTCTGCGAGCGCTTGCACCAGGGCATCGCGCGCGGCGGTGGGAATGCCGGTCAGTTCCGCGCTGGCCTCATGGGGAGCACGGATGGGCCGGCCGGTGAGTATGAAGCAGCCTAGCACCGCCAGCGAAAAGATATCGCTCTGCGCACAGGGCACCCCGCGCTGCTGTTCCGGTGCCATGTAGTCCGCTGAGCCGGCGCGCAGCCCGCCGGCACTTTCCCGCACCCGGGCGATACCAAAGTCGACCAGGCTGATCTTTTCGCCCGTCGTGCCGGGTTCGCTCAGCATGACGTTCTGCGGCTTGATATCCAGGTGCCATACGCCCTGCTGATGAGCCGCACCGATCGCCAGAGCCACTTCCCGCAGAATGGCCAGGGCGCGCTGCGGTTGAATCCCCTCCGCCTCCACTGCCTCGGCCAGGGTCAGGCCGGGCACATAGGGCATCACCAGGAAAGGGATGCCGGAATCCAGCCAGCCGTAATCATAGAGCGACACGATGCTGGGATGATTGAGTTGCGAAAGCGCCCGGATCTCACTGTCCAGGCCCGTTTCGAGCGACGCACCTTTCAGCCGGTCCAGCGCCTTCACCACCACTTGCTTGTTCCACAAACGCTGATCGCGAGCCAGGTAGATAGTGGAGAAGCCACCGGAGCGGTAATAGCGCTCCACCAGGTAGCGGTTGTTGAGCAAGGTGCCGGGCGCGATCGGTGTCAGTACTTCTTCTTCGGCTGCTTCGCGCAGGCCCAGGCGTTCCGGTAGCGGCAGCAGGAAGCCGTCGGCGGGCGAGTCGAATGACAGCAACTGCTCTACTCCGCGGCGGACTTGCGGGTCCAGCGCAGCCAGGGTCGCCAACTGCTGGTCGGCGGGTAACTCGACCAGAGAATCGAAGACCCGCTTGATTTCCCGGTCCAGCCGTACGTTCAATGCCGCCCGGCTCCGCTGAGATATTGATTCAACCAGACCCGGGCGTACTTCCATTCGCCCTTAACGGCACTGACCGGAATACCCAGCACAGCGCTGATCTCTTCGACGGTTAGCCCCAGGTAAAACTTCAGTTCCACCACGCGGACCACTTGGTCACTAATCTGGCTGAGTTCGGTTAGTGCCTGGTCTACCGTGATGACATCCAGCGGATCCTTGGGGTCGAACGGCAGCTGAGTGGGCATCGGGGTGGCCAAGTGGTGGCTTCGCTTTTGCCGCCGGTTGCGGCGGCCATGATCGGCCAGTGTCCGCCGCATTTCACGGGCAGCTCCCACCAGGAATCCGCGGCTATCAGCCCAGGGAATCGGAACGCCGTCGAAGAGCCGCATAAAGGCCTCATGGACCAGCGCCGTGCTTTGCAAGGTATGGCCGGGCCGCTCCTTCCGCATCAGTGCGCCCGCGATGCGGCGCAGTTCGGGGTAGATGATCGCCAGCAGCGACTCCATCGCCCTCTGGTCACCATTGTTGGCATCGGCCAGCAAGCTGGTAACGACGCCCGGTGCGGGAACCGGCATCCCAGTATTGTAGCGGGCGGCGCTAAGGAAAACCTAGATCGAGTGATGCCCAGCAGTTCAAGCGCAGCCGCGGTCCGCTACTTGGGTGCTTGCCGGAATGAACCGGGATCCTCCAATCCGCCGCCAGTTGGCTAAACTGAGAGTCGGGTGCGCTCTGTGAGAGACGCCCCACGAGGTCATCCATGTCTGACACTATTTCCCGCCGCTCGATCCTGTCGAGCGCGATTGCGGCCCCGGCGCTCCTGTCGGCCCAGAATGCGAATTCCCGCCTGAAGGTGGGTTGAGTGAAGGCGGTCTGCGACACCTACGCGGGCAACCTGGCCAAAGGCAAGGACAACGTCCAGACCAAGGGCAAGAACACTCCCAAGACCTTTACTGATTACAAGGACCTGATTGCCGATCCGTCCATCGACGTCGTCGTCATCGCCACGCCGGAGCATCTGCACTACGAGATGGCGATGGCTGCGTTGAAGGCGAAGAAGCACATCTACCTGGAAAAGCCGATTGCGCACACGCTGGAAGAAGGCGCGGAGATTGTGAAGGCCGCCGAGGCCTCCGGGCGGATGGTGCAGGTGGGCACGCAGAACCGCTCCAATTCGCTCTACCAGCAGGCCAAGAAGATGGTGGAAGACGGCATGATTGGCGACATCCACTATGTGCGCGCCTTCTGGTACCGCAACTCGCTCGAAGACAATCCGGCCTGGCGCTACAAGATCCCCGAGGATGCCAGCGAACAGAACACCGACTGGAAGAAGTTCCTGGGCACCGCGCCTTACGTTGACAAGAAGCGCGCCTTCGACAAGCAGCGTTACTACCAGTGGCGTCTCTACTGGGACTATTCCGGCGGCATCTCCACTGACCTGCTGGTGCACCAGACCGACATCACCAACTTCGTCTGCGGCAAAACCGAGCCCACCTCCTGCATGGCCTCCGGCGGCATCTACCGCTGGACCCAGGACGACCGTGAAGTGCCGGATACGCTGTCGGCCATCTACGAGTACCCCAACAAGTTCCACATCAACTACTCGTGCTTCTTTGGCAACGACTGGTTCGGTTACGGCGAACAGTTCATGGGCGGCGAAGGCACCATCGAGGTGTTGAATCGCCAGATCCTGAACTACTACCCCGAGAAGTTCGGCGGCAAGCCCCCGGCCAAAGTGGCCGCCCGCAAGCCGATCAACATCCACCTACCCGGCAACGACATCCCCGCCGTGCAGAACCATGTGAAGAATCTGTTTGAAGCCATCGCCGGCAAAGCCAAACTGATCGCCCCGGCCCGCGCGGGTCAGCAGGCAGCAGTGGGCGGCCACCTGGCAACGCTCTCCTACAAGAACGGCAAGAAAGTTCTGTGGGATGAGAAGACGCAGAAGTACCGCTTCTCGTAGGACGATTGCCGAAAGGCAGAGTTAGTTCAGTTCGCGCCACAAGGGAGAGCACCTGGGGAGACCCACGGTGCTCTCTTTCTTTAAAGAGCCTATTGCCCTGCGAGTGCATGCCCAGAGTAGCTGGCCCGGGCGTTTACGATGGAGGTTGTGCCGCCGCTCCAACCAAAGACCGGACTGGAAGTCTGCCGGATGCTGCAGCGGGCTGGTTGGGTTCTGCGCCGGATCAGCGGCAGTCACCACATTTATAAGAAGCCGGGCCATTCGCGGCTGATTACGGTTCCGGTTCACGGTAACAAGACCCTGGGTCCGGGATTGCTACTGCGAATCTTGCGCGATGCAGGGCTGCCTTTGCTCTAAAGAGCTAACTCGAGTACTTGTGCTTCTTGCCCGGGTGCCTGCCCGTCTTCGGCCATCACTTCGAGGACGCCAGCGGCCGCTTCCCGCAGGTTCGACATCAACTCTTCGATGGTTTCTCCCTGGGAGTAGCAGCCTTCGAGGACGGGAATTTCCCCCCAATAGCCGCCGTCGGGTTCCGGGTGAACCAACACCTGATACCGCTGCATAAGCCCATCGTAACAGGAGTAGTCGAGGCTACTCCCCCCGCCACTGCGGAGCCCGTTTTTCGAGAAACGCCGTCACCCCTTCCTGCGCGTCGCCAGCCAGCGCGTTGCGGCGCATCACTTGTTCGGCACAGGCGTAGGCGTCGGGTTGGGGGCGGTCGATTTGTTCGTAGAAGGCGCGTTTTCCTAGGCCCACCACAAAGCCGCTGGCGTTGGCGATGCGGGCGGCCAGGCGTTCGGTTTCGGCGCGTAGCTCCGCCGCAGGCACGGATTGGTTGATGAGGCCCCATTCGGCAGCTGTCTGCGCGGAGATGGGCGCTCCGGTGAGCAGCATTTCGAGCGCGCGCTTGCGCCCGATCGCGCGCACCAGCGCCACTGCCGGGGTGGTGCAGAAGAGGCCGATCTTCACCCCGGGGGTGGCGAACTGGGCGTCTTCGGCCGCGATGGCCAGGTCGCAGGTGGCCACCAGTTGGCAGCCCGCAGCGGTGGCCATGCCTTGGACTTCCGCGATCACCGGCTGGGGGATGGACTGCACACGCGCCATCATCCGGGTGCAAGTGGAGAAGATCTCGCCATAGTCGGCCTCACTGCGGCCGGTCATCTCCCCCAGGTCATGGCCGGAGCTGAAGACCTTGCCCGCGGCGGCGAGGATCACGACGTGCACCTGCGGTTGGGCGGCCAGTGCATCCAGACACGCGATCAGTTCGCGCATCAGGTCCAGCGAGAGAGCGTTGCGCCGCTCCGGACGATTCAGTTTCACGCGGGCAAGGCCGTCCGCTACCGTAACTTCGAGAAACCGGCACTCCATCGGCCCAGTGTAGTGGGTCCGGGAGCAGCTTAGGGTTGGGGCCGCGCCGTTAGCGCCTGGGCGATCGAGAGTTCGTAAAGAGCGAAGGCGCGGTAGTAGTCCGCCAGCGCATTCACTTCGCGCACCTGGGCGTCCACGGTGGCGATCTCGCGCAGGTTCAGCGTGAACAGGTTGGAGTCGCCCAATTCGTAGCGCTCCCGTTCGGCATTCTCCACTTCCTTGGTCACCCGGACTTCGTCGGCCAGCACGCGCGTCCGCTCGTAGGCGGCCCGCACGGCCGAGACGGCATCGCGAACTTCGGCGCCAATCTGATCTTTCTGGAAGCGGACCCGTTGGTCGAGCTGCGACAAGCGGGCCTCGGCGGCGTCCTCCCGGCCCCGGGCCGCGCGGCGGTGGAGGGGGAGGTCGAAGTTGAGCGTGGAGCGTACTTCGTCCGGGCCGCGTTTGGTTTGCTGGTCGCCCAACTGGCGGGCGTAGCTGAACAGGAAGTCGACGCCGGGGGACTGCTGATTCACGGCCAGCTTGCGGTCGATCTCCACCTGGTCGCGCTGGGCAAGCAGGCGGGTGACTTCCGGCCGGCGGGTGAGTGCCATTTCGATGTCGGTGCGGAGGCGGTTGTTGTCGATCACCGCGGGATCGGGAAAGCCGGGCGGGAGACGGTCTGCCCCGGCAATCACCGGGTCCCCGTTGAGATCGCGGTAGAACAGCGAAAGCTCAATACCGGTCTGCTCCAGAATGCGGCGGGCGGCCACCAGATTGCTCTGGCGTTGCAGGATCACGCGCGCGTTGTCGGTGACGTCGATGCGCGGCAGTGCTCCGCGGTCCACCGCTTCCTTGAGGTAGGCGTCCCGGGCTTCGGCGATCTGCAGGATGGCTTGGGCGACCCCGAACAAGCGGCCAGCCGAGAGCCAGTCCCAGTAGCGGCGGGTGGCGGCCTGGGTGATGACGATGCGCTGTTGGTCGATGCTCAAGTCAGCGAGCTTCAAGCCCAGGCGCGTTTTGTACAGATCCGCGCGGCGCGAGTCGATGGCGCGATCGCGGAACAGCGGTACGCGGATGCCGGCGCGATACTCACCGGCCGCATTGGTCTGTTCCTTGCCATCGTAGTCGGCAAAAGTGCCCCGGGAGAGGCGATAACCGGTGAAGTAGCTGATACCGCCGGTGGCGATGGATTGTTCCAACTGGGTGTTGAACTGGCGGTCACTATAAAGCTTGCCCAGTTCGTCAGCGTTGCCGGAGGCCTTCAGGACCAGGTCGAACCGGCCCAGAGAGGAGAGCACATCGGCCTCCGCCAGCTGCTTTTCCTGCAGGGCGGCTAGCAACGGCGGATAGTTGCGGTTGACCGAAGCAATCACCTCGGCCAGTGTGAGAGTGGCCGTGCCAGTGGAAGCTGCGGCCGGGGCCGGCAGCTGTCCAGCAGCGTTGGCTTGACTGAAAGCGATCCCGGGTGAGGCCGCCGTTCGCGAAAGAGATCCCGAAGGTGGCGTCTGCGTCCAGGCGCACGTCAGGGCTAGGCACAGTAGGGCAACGGGCTTCATGGTGTCGATGGAGTTATTTCTTTCCCTTGTCAGCCTTACCACCGGCGGCGGTGGAATCCTGCGGCGTCACGGTGGGCGGGAAGCCGTTGAATTGGCGCCATAGCTCAAAGCCTAGCGAGACCTCGTTCAGCAGCACCCAGCCGTTGGCTCGTACTCCCTGGCGCAGATACCGGCCATTGGGCCATGGTTCATCCCGCTCGTCCGGCCGGACCAGAATGCGGAACTTGCCCTGGCCATTGTCCGTGGCATCCACCAGCGTCACTTTGCCGCCAAAGGTGCCCACCGCGACCGAGGGCCATCCGGCAAACTGGATCGCGGGCCACCCTTCAAACTGCAGCCGGACCGAGTCCCCGGCGTGGATCAGCGGAATGTCGTTGCCATCCATGAAGATCTCCACCACCAACTGCCCCGATTCCGGCACGAACAACGCCACCGGATCGCCACTTTTCAAGAACTCGCCACCTGGTTGGGCCAGCAAGCGTAGAATCACACCTTCGCGGGGTGCCACCACCTGCTGCCGCGTTTGACGGGACAGGCGCACTTCGACGCGCTGGAGTTCAGCGTTGGCGTTGCCAACATCGGCCCGAGCGGTGGCCAGGCTGGCGCGGGCGTCGTCCAGGCGGGTCCGGAAGTCGCTCTCAATCTGCAACAGATTGGATTCGCGGCCCAGTTTCTGATTCATCGTCGCACCCAGTGATGCTTTGGCTCGATCGACTTCGGCCTGCGCGCGGGCGAAGTCCTGTTGGGCCACTTCCACGGCGCGAACAGCGGAGAGGCCTTTTTGTTGCAGGACCGTGGTGCGGTCAATATTCTGTTTGGCGGCAACGAGGCTGGCTTCGGCGGACTTGATGACCTGCTCCGCCGCTTTCACGTTTTCAATGGCGGCCGACAGGTCGTTGCGGCCCACTTGGAGGGCGTTCTGGCGGAACAGATCGAACTGCGCCACCCGGGATTCCAGGGAGACGACGCGGCTTTTGCCCTGCTCCAGCCGGACGATGACGGCGTTGCGTTCTTCCTCCACGCGTCCCAGGATCAGCGGGTCGTTGTCGGTGATGTCGGCGATCAGGTCGCCTTGCTTCACGCGGCTGCCTTCCACCACGTGCCACTTGCCGATGCGGCCTTCCACCGGTGCGCCAATGGTTTGCTGGCGCTCCACTGGCGTCAGCGCGATCACGCGGCCGGTGCCGGAGACATTCTGCACCCAGGGCCCAAAGGTGAGCACCAGGATCATGACGACCAGCAGCAGCACCAGCAGCCAGGCCAGGATCCGGGCACCGCGGGTGCGGCCGGCCAGGGCGAATGCGGGCAATACCTCCAGCTCGGCGTCAAACGTTTCGGTGGTTTGCGAATGCGGGGTGCTCATGCCTTGTTCTCCTCAAGAATGGTGCGGCGCAATGGAAGGGTTTGGGCGCAGCGTCCGGCCAAGGCGGCGTTCCGGGTGGCCATCACGACAGTCCAGGGGGCGTCCGGGGCAAAGAGGGTGTCGAGGAGGCGGTCGCGTTCCGCGGTGTCGTCAATCGCGTCGATTGCTTCATCGATCAACAGCAGCCGCGGCTTTTGGGAGATCGCCCGGCCAAACATCAGCAACCGGAGCTGGCCCTGCGAAAGCGGTAGACCACCGGTGTTGAGGACCGTTTGCAGTCCATCCGGCAGGGCCATTAAGGCCTCACCCAGGCCTACTCTGGTCAACGCTTCCCGGATCTCGCCGGTCGTGATGGAGTTGTTGCCCAGTCGGACGTTGTCCGCCAGTGTCCCGTGGAAAATCTCTGCGTTGCGGACCAGGGCGGTCTGCTGCCGCAAGGCGGCGACGGAAAGGTCGCGGTAGTCGTGACCGTCCAGCTCAATGGTGCCTTCCGAGGGGATGCGGAGGCCGTAGAGCAGGTCGATGAGTGTGCTCTTGCCTTGGCCCAGGCCGGAATAAAGCACCACGCGGGAAGCGGGCGCGATTTCGGCGTTAACCCCTTCAAAGACGTTGCGATGTCCGTTAAAGGAGAAGGCGACGTTGTGCAACCGGAGGGCCGCCGGTCCAGTGGCGGAATGCGGTTCGCCACCGGCGTGCTCCAGCGGCAGATCGGTCAGATAGCCCAATTTGTCCATGGCCGCCAGGAGGTCGTAGAAGGTCTCGAGTTGTTTGCCGAATTTGGCGAAGCCACCCACGACAACCGCCACAATCAGTTCCGCCGCCACCAATTGGCCCAGCGTCAGTTGGCGCTGCATCACCAGCCAGCCACCCGCACCCAGCAGCACCGCACTGGCCACGGCTTCCAGCACCAGCGAGCTGATGATCTGGCGGAAGAGGATCTTGAAGTGCTTGGCACGCTCCGTCAGGTATTTGCTGGTGAACGAATTGGCCTGCGCCGTCGCCAGAGCAGCTCCATGGGGAGATTTGAAGGTGGCCGAATGGCGGGCGATCTCTTCGAGCCAAGCCGCCATCTCGTACTTGGCTTTCGATTCCGTCACGGCGGTGGAAATCGCTCCAAAGCCCAGGGGAACCACGATCACGAAGATCGCCGCAAACAGCACCGCGCCGAACGCCAGCAGCAGCGGATGATAGACCGCCAGCAGCATCAAGCCCGCCACCGTTTGGATCAGAATCGCCAAGCCGTCGATTAGAAGGATGGCCGCGCCCTTCTGGACCGTCACAACTTCGAAAAAGCGGTTCACCAGTTCCGGCCCGTGTCCGGCGTCAAAGGCCTCCACGCGCACCCGCAGCAAACGCATCACGGCGTCGGAGATCACCCGGACGAAGATCCGGCGCTGCAACACTTCCACCACCCAATGGCGCAAGCCACGGAGCGCGGCCGAGAAGGCTAACGCCAGGAAAACGATCAGCGCTAGCAGGACCAACGGCTGTAAAACAGTACCGAAGGCGATGGTATTGACGACCGACTGGGTTACCACCGGAACGACCAGCGTCAGGATGCCGATGGCCAGCGAATATGCCACCACCACCCACATGTCCTGCCGCTCCGCTTCCAGCAGACGTCCCAGCCGCGTCATCGGCGAGACGCCATGCCAGGGGTGGGAATGCTCGGAAGATGAACTAGAACCAGACACAAACACCTCCGCCGGGGTGGTTTGCCGACACCACCGACTGAGAAGTCCGGGGCGATGGAATGATGAAGGGGTAGCGCTGGCCTAAGGTCGAGGCCGCCGGATGGATCCCATTAATAAACATATTTTAATCTTACGTCTCTTTCAGTGAACACCGTCTGTAGACCACCTGTCAACTGAGCGGAACTTCGATACATGACGACATCTGGATGTGAAAAGGTTTGCGCACAGGCAGATGTTCGTGAAATGATAGGGAGCAATATCATGCCAGCGCGAGCTTTTGCATCCAAAGAGATGGCTACGTTCCTAGGGATTCTGGCGCACCCCCATAGGATTCGTATCGTCGAGGAACTTCGTGACGGTGAGCTGGACGTCAACGGTCTGCAAGCCATTCTGGAAGTGAGCCACTCCCGCGTCTCCCAGCACTTGTCTGTGCTGCGGGCTCACCGGGTGGTGGTGGAGCGTCGCGATGGACGCCGTGTTTTCTATCGGTTAGTGGCGCCGAATCTCTCTAAGTGGCTGCTGGAAGGGTTTAACTTCCTGGAAGTGGAAGCCTCCGTCCAGGCCGAGGTGCGCGATGCGGTGCGCAAGACGCTGGAGATGTGGCATAGCTAGTTGGCGAAGTTGTCCGTTTATCCGGCGATGCGGTAGACATCGCCTTTGGCTAACCCATAGTGCCGGGCCACGGCTTTGATGGCATCCATGCGGGATTCCCCAGCTGCGATGCGTTGAGCCACTGCTTCCAGTAGCGCCTCGTCCGTGGGTTTGGCGGCCGTTCCTTCTGTTTTCCCGATCAGCAAAGTGAATTCGCCTAGCACCGCCGGGCGACCAGCCAGTGTGGCTCGGATTTCGGCGGGCGTTCCGCGCAGAACTTCTTCATGCAGCTTGGTCAACTCTCGCGCCGCCACCACGGGGCGGCCCGGGAGCGTCTCGGCGATGTCCGACAACGTTTCCAGAACCCGGTGCGGGGCTTCAAAGTAGATCACGGTCCGTTGCTCGGCTTGATGGCGCGCCAGTTCGTTGCGCCGTGCACCGGATTTGGGCGGCAGGAAGCCGGCAAAGAGAAACTCATCGGTGGCCAGACCCGATGCCGCCAAGGCGGTCATGACGGCCGACGGACCGGGAATGGCCACTACAGGCACTTGCCGGGTAATCGCTTCGCGCACCAGACGGTAGCCGGGGTCGGAGATCAGCGGCGTGCCGGCGTCGGAGACTAGCGCGACGTTTTCGCCGGCGATGACCCGGTCCACCAGTTGCGCGCAGCGTTCCCGCTCGTTGTGTTCGTGGATGGCTTCCAGTGGCCGGTCGATCGCGTAGTGGTTCAGCAGCTTGCGCGTTTGGCGCGTGTCTTCACAGGCGATCCGGTCCACTTCGCGCAAGATGCGGACGGCGCGATAGGTGATGTCCTCCAGGTTCCCGATGGGGGTGGCGACAAGGTAGAGTGTTCCGGTCAATGACTAAAAGAATAAGCCACGGCGGACCCCACGCCAAACGCGGCCCATTCCCGGGGCGCTTCCCATAGGAGTCCCGATGGCGCGACAATCCGAAAGGGTGGCGCTTTCGCCGGTGGCCGCCCCAGAAACGTCATGGAAACACCCACTCACTACCTTTGGCAACCAGAAGGCGCCCAAGCGCCCGTCAAGATCGCCTATGACGTTGTCGACGCGATGCTGCAGGACGTGATGCGGGGCTTTGGTGCGGTGCCCAAGCGCGGTGCCGAAGTGGGCGGTATTCTGCTGGGTCAGGTAGAAGCCGGGGTGGTCGTGATTGATGGCTTTGAGCAAGTGGCCTGCGACCATCGCCTGGGCCCCGCCTGGCAGTTCAGTGACAGCGAGAAGGGCCGGGTTGCGGCCGCCTTGGCCGTCCCGCGGCCACTGAAGGCCGTGGGCATTTGGCGCAGCCACACGGACGAGGGCCTCAGCCCGCGCGCGCAGGACCAGAACCTGTTCGACCAGCATTTTCCGGGTGCCCCGCAACCGCCGGAGGCGGTGCTGCTGATTATCCAGCCCTTTGCCACCCGGCTCAGCCAAGCCGGCTTCTTCCATCGCCGTGGGGGCTTACTGGAATCCGTCACGCCGGCCGAATTTGCCTTTGCGCGGAAGCAGCTGGGCGGGGGCAAACGCGAACGACGGTCTCGGCCCAGCGATGCGGCAGAGATGCCGCCGGATGGGGCCGCCCCTCCCAGCAACTCCACCGCCCCTCAGTCGTCTGCCGGTGAGGTTGCGGGTGCGGGAGTTACCCGAATCCGGGCCAGCAAGGGCATCGTGGCGGCAGCCTTGACCATGGCCGTGGTCCTGGGTTGGAGTGGAGGCTTCTTTGCCGGACGCGCCTTGACGCATCCGCCAGACCCAGAACACTACGCCTTGTCGCTGACCGTCCAGCCGCAGCCCGATGGCCGCCGCCTGAGCTGGAACGCCAGTTCCCCCGTCTTCCGCACGGCCACGCGGGGCCAGTTGCAGATCCGCACAGCCGGTGGTGACAAGACCGTCCCGCTCGATCTCGACCAACTGCGCGCCGGCTGGCTGCTCTACTCTGATGCCACGGGTTCAACACGCTTCTCGCTGGAGGTCCGGCAGATGGCGGGGTCAGTGGTGATGGAGACGGTGGAGTCTGAGGCCGGGCGATAGTTGCATCTTGACTGCGCCGTTTTTCGGGTGCTGTGGGCAACAGCATCAGAAGCAGTGGTTTGTCGCCTGTGTGATCCGTATTACTCAGGATCGCGGGGTGCAGCGCTAGGACGCTTAAGCGCTCTTCAGTCGCTGCTCGGCATCCATCACGTTGGCCAGGATCGCATTGATCCGGCTCAAGTGACCCGGCCCCTTCGATCTCAGCCACGTGAGGACCCCGCGGCCAGTCCAAGAGCATGCCAACGCCGCACGCATTGCGATCCGAAGAGCAGAAGGACTCCTCGTCCCTCGCCGTCCTCTCACGGCTCGACCGACCGGTCCATGATGCTGGATCTTTCTGAGACTTATCGCACCTAAGAGTCTTTCGAATCCTTAGGAAACTGCCAGAACGATCCACGACGCTTGTGCACCACGCGTTGGACGGACAAAACATCTGGATTTGCCGTGTCGAAGTCGATGTCTTCCGGGGCGAGTTCTGGGGCATCCCTAAACCGGCTTAGGTGCTTGGCCAGATCCGGTTCGGCTTTTGGGAACGGCTTTAGGTGTCTGAGCGCTGGCGCTTCGACGGGCGGCTTATCAAAAAGCTCTCTTAACCGCTCCTGCTCATGGCGCCTCATCATCTCGCCAAAGTCTTTCACGAGAACCGCCACCAGACTTCCTTTCGGCGGAGACGGAGCGTACTTGGTCATTCCCCTCTCCTGCTCATCTTGGGGCAGATTCTTGTACTGTTCTACAATTCCGGCAAGATCAGCTTTGAGTTCGGGCCCCCAAATGAACTTCTGATCTTTCCGCATAAATGCTGGGGCACTTTGGCGCTGTAACTTGTCGGAGGACACAAACAGGAAACTAAACGGCAGGTACGAAATATAGCCGATGTCCTGTCTATCGTAATCAGTGAGGAGTCCCGCTTGTACGGCAATGTGGCCGAAGAGTTCGACCGTTAGCACGTGGGCTGCATATGGCGCATACCTTAAAAGGGAATGGAGCCCGCTTGCCTCCCATTTCTTCCCGATGAACGCTTCCTCTTCGGGGGGCAACTGCAATGCGATCACGGCCAGTTTAAGGCGGTCGTGGGGCATGGATTCAGCGGCTACGAACTCGTTCGCTAGCGCCTTGGCGTCCTCCAGCGTCTTGCATGTTTGGGCATCAATACCCATTGCCTGTAGTCCGGCGGCCATGGTAAGTGTGTCGACTCCGAATGTCCCTGCTCGCCAAGCTCTGGCAAACCGGCGTTCAACCTCGGAGAATTCTTCGGCTTGCCAACGCCGAAATGCTTCGGCTTCGGGGCGCTCGTCGAAGATGACACCCCTTCGGTCGTCCACCTTGACTAGTCTTCCGCCAAGCATCGGCACCTGACCGGTCATCGGGATCGCTTGGCCCATCAGGTTAAGGGTGCACAGATCCACGTAGTGGGGACACGGGGTTCCGTGCATTTCAGGAAACCTCCGGGCAATGATTCTAACTTCATCTTCAGGCGTTCTTCCTGGACGCACGCGCTTCGCAAGATCGGCAAGGGTCTCGACATAAAACATCGGACACACAACGGAGTAGAAAAAGTGGTCGAAGACCACCGCTTCATCAATGTTTAAGGACTGAAGAAACGATTTGTCGAAAAGAGTTCTTGGCCCCATGTCGTCCCACTTCTATTGCCCCCGAAAGCCAGTGCCGAATCAAGAGTGAGCGCCCGGCTACCTTACGGTAGAACAGATTCGAACGCTCGGAGAGCAGCAACAAGCATCGTGAGACCAGCCGAAACTCACACGACCACCAGGGTCAGCCCATCACTAAGACCTCGCAGGTCATCCGGGTCGCTGGTGACGATCACCTGACCAGCCCTTTGTGCGCAAACGACAACGTGCGCATCCGCAATATCAGAAGTCCCGGTGCGGGCCAACAGTAGCCCGACGGCGGTGGCGGATGGGCCGTCGAGGGGCATAAGGTCGGTGCTGGGTTGACGGATTAGGCGGGAGAGGCGGGCTTGCCGGGCGGGATTCCGCATCGCTTGCGCTAGTGCTGTGGCGGGGATGGTGATCCGCAGGCCACGCTCCCGGGCGCGTTCCAAAAGCGCCAGGATGCGGCGGTCGTTCCGGTCCAGCGCGATCAGGCCGCCCGCATCGAAGGTGACCCCACTCACGCAGCCTTGTCCTTGTTGTTGGCGGCTCGCGGATTGCGTGGAGCCAGGATCGAATCCGCCCACTCGCGTTCCTTCTTCGTGAGCGGTCCACCCGTTTCTTGGAGCCCCGCCGCCAGCATCTCCCGCCACCCGGCCACATCGGAAAGGGAGACGGCGACGGCGTGCTTCACAAAAGCAGAGACGTTGGCCGCCTCTCCGGCGGCCACCAGGGCGCGGATCTCTTTCAGTTGGGCGTCGTCAACGGTGATGGTGATCTTGGTGGTGGCCATACCAAAGACCATACCACGCTCCGAAGGTGTCACATGCGCCCAAGCTACCTTACGCCGCCTGGCTGGACGGCGGGTCCAGCACAAAATCCTGGCCATCAAACTCCACGCGCACGGTACTCCCCGGGGCGATGCGGTTGTCGGCTACCAGGGCGGCCAGCGGTTGCAGGATGGAGCGTTGCAGGGTGCGCTTCAGTTCGCGGGCGCCGTATTCCGCGCTGGTGCCTTGGTCCAGCAGCGCCCGGCGAGCGCGGAGGGGCACTTCCAACTGGAAGGCACGGGCAGTGAGCCGCCGATCGATGTGGCGCTGAATTTCGTCCAGTTCCAGGCCCAGGATGCGCTCCAACGCCGGGCGGTCCAGCGGCTGGTAGGTGATCACTTTGTCGATGCGGTTCACGAACTCGGGTGTGAACTTGCGCTTCATGGCGCTGGTGGCTACGGTCTCCAGGCGCGCGCGGCGCTCCTCGACCGGGGCCACGGGCCGTTCAAAGCCCAGGCCGGGGCGGAGCTCGTTCGCCATGCCCTGCGCGCCCAGGTTGGAGGTGAGGAAGATCAGGGTGCGGTCAAAGTTGACGGTGGTGTTGTCGCCCAACCGCAAGCTGGCTTTGTCGAGCACGCCCAGCAGCAACCGGGTCATGGAGGCGGCCGCCTTCTCGATCTCGTCGAACAGCAGAATCGAGAGCGGGCATTTCTCGCTGGCGGCGGCGGAGAGCTTGGCTTGGGTCAGCATGGGCGGCGTTTCCCGGTGGCCCAGATAGCCGGGCGGCGCGCCGATCAGCTTGGCTACTTCGTGCTCCATCTGGAATTCGCCGCAATCGATCTTGACGAGGTTCCGTTCGCTGCCATGGAGAGCGGCGGCCAGCGTCTCGACGGTGCGCGTCTTGCCGGTGCCGGTGGGGCCCAGCAACAGGAAGACGCCCGCCGGACGGCCTTCCAGCGACAGCCCGGCCTGGAACATCTGGACGTAGGGAACAATCGCGCGGGTGGCTTGAGTTTGCCCAATCAGCCGGGCGTTCAGCTGGCCTTCCAGCGACGACGCGGCTTCCGGACTTGTCCGCCGTAATTTTGAAACTGTGGTGGATACCTTCAAGCTGCCCCCCTTTGGAGCCACCGAAAGTATAGAAACTCGAAACAGGGGATTCGAGAGCGCCAACCGCTTGAGGGAAGCGGCTGGAGAGAGCGTAGAACTTCTGATTTGAATTTGTTAGCGCGGAATCGTACGCCGGAGAAAATATCGCCGGAGGGTTGTGATCAACCGGGCTGACCCGGCTGCGCAGCCCAACAATAGGACTTTGACAGCGTCCGGCCCAGCGCCACTTTTCGGGCAGGGCTAGTCCGGCGTGGTCGTGAAGATTACTTGTGACGATAGGTGATGCGGCCTTTGGTTAAGTCGTAGGGCGACATTTCCAAAGTGACGCGGTCGCCCGCCAGCACCCGGATGCGGTTGCGGCGCAGCTTGCCCGCCAAGTGGGCGAGCACGGTACGGTCCTGGTCCAACGTGACACTAAACAGGCCGCTCGGGAATTTTTCCGAAACCGTGCCGGTGACTTCGATCGAATCTTCTTTGCTCATCCGCCTCCGTAAGAAATTGAAACAGTGCACTGCCGCATTCCGCAGCAGTACCACTAATGAGTATACGCCGCGCCCGCCCAAGTGCGTTACACTGCGGGCGGACGTGAGCAAGACAAAGGGTTCGTTAGAAGCAGTCGTCGCGGGCAAGGTGGTTCTGATCACCGGCGCGGGCCGCGGCATTGGAAAGCGGCTGGCACTGGAGTTCGCGGCACGCGGAGCCAATGTCGCGCTGGTGGCGCGCAGCCGGGCCGAACTGGATTTGACGCATCTGGAGATCCAACACTCCGGCGGCTCGTCGGCCCGTTTCGCGGGCGATGTACGGGATCACGAATTTCTGGCGGTGACGGCCAACAGCACGGCGGTCAAGTTTGCCCACGAGGTGGAGATACTGATCTGCGCGGCCGGTATCCAGGGTCCGATCGGCCCAACCGTGGAAGCAGATCCGAAGGCTTGGTGGCAGGTGATCGAAACCAACCTGGGCGGCACCGTAAACGCCTGCCGGGCGGTGCTGCCGGGAATGATCAAGAACCGTTCCGGCAAGTTGATCGCGTTGACGGGAGGCGGGGTGGCCAGTGCCCGGCCGAACTTCTCCGCTTATGCGGCCTCCAAAACCGCGATCGCCCGCTTCATGGAAACCCTGGCCGCCGAGGTAGCAGAACACAACGTGCAGGCCAACTGCATGTCCCCCGGTGGGGCCTACACCGCCATGACCGACGAGATCCTGCGGGCAGGGGAAAAGGCCGGAGACGCTGAGGTGCGGCGGGCCGAGCAGGTCCGCTTGACCGGTGGCGCGGCGACGGACCGTCAATTGAACCTGGCCCTGTTGCTGGCCTCACCCAAGTCCAATCACGTCACCGGCCGTCTCTTCCATGTCAATGACGATTGGGAGCGGATGGCCCAGGTGACCTTGGACGCCGACGCCTACACGCTGCGCCGCTTGCAGCGCGATCAACCGGAGCGGGGCCCCGCCTAAGGGCCGGTCCACCGCGATATCATAGCGGCGACATGCGGACTCTGCGGCTCATCCTCGTTCTCGCCCTGGCGGCGGCTTCTCTCTCTCTGGCGCAGCAAGCGCCCAAGCGCAAGAAGGTGCTGTGCATCGGTGCCGTAAAGGGATTCCAGCACGATGCCACATCGCATGGGTTGGCCACGATCTGGAAGCTGGGCCAGGAATCCGGCCTCTATGACACCTACATCCGCACTGACACCCAACTGCTGACCAAGAAGAAGCTGGGCGGCAACGCCAAGAACCTGGATTACTTCGACGCCGTGGTCTTCTACACCACCGGTGAGCTGGATCTCGATGACGAGCAGAAGGCCGACTTCATGAAGTTCATCAAGGAAGACGGCAAGGGATTTATCGGCGTCCACTCCGCCATCGACACGTTCTACAAGTGGCCCGAGTTTGGCGAGATGGTGGGCGGCTATTTTGACCTCCACCCGTGGAACCAGTTCCAGGCACCGATCATCATCGAGGATTCAAACTTCCCGGCGATGAAGCACTTCCCCAAGCAGTTCATCGTGATGGACGAGATCTATCAGGTGAAGGATTTCTCGCGCGACAAGGTGCGTGTACTGGCCCGCCTGGATGAAACCAAGCTGGACCTGGGCAACAAGAACGTCCGCCGCACCGACAAGGACTTTGCCGTGGCCTGGTCCAAGATGTACGGCAACGGCCGCGTCTTCTACTCGACGTTCGGCCACCGCGAAGACGCCTGGGATCGCCCGGATGTGCAGAAGATGTATCTGGAAGCGATCAAGTGGGCGCTGAAGCTGACCGACGGCGACGCCACGCCCCGCCCGCGGCCGTAAGCGGCCATGCTTACGCTGCGCTAGCCGCCGAACATCTCGCGCAGGATGGTCAACGTGGCGGCGAGTGCGGTGGCTGGAATTTTTCCCAGGCGCTTCACCAGGCGGGTCTTGTCGATGGCGCGGACCTGATCGGTGACGATCAACCCCGGCTGTGCGCGAAAGGTGACCGGCACACGGAATGGCGTGGCCGCCGCCGTCGAGCTCATCGGCGCAACGATCACCGTCGGCAAAAGTGCCAGCTCCGGTGGCTGCAGGACGACGCAGACGCGGGTCTCTTGAAGCGCGCCTTCCGTTTCGAGACCCATCAACCAGACCTCGCCCTGCTTCACCATGCTGGCCTCAACTCAGGCGGCACTACCATCGCGGCGTCCCGTCGTCGATGTCGAGAAACACGGGCCAGTGGTGCTCACCGGCGCTGTTTTCGGCGAGCGTCTCGGTGGCCTCGGCCCAGCCTAGACGTGGGTCGGGCTTGCGCAAGACGATGCAGTCTCCGTGGCGGGACACCTCCACTTCGTCGGTGATGCCGGCCTGACGTAGCAACGCTCCGGGAAGGATCACGGCCAGGGATTTGCCGGACTTGCGGATGGGGGCTCGCATGGTTGGTCGAAGGGAGTCTTCGCTATCGTAGTATGCCCCACCGGAGCGCTTCAATCCGCCGCGGATCGCTTAACGCGCCGTGCGCAACAACAGCACTGCGTTGAGGCCACCAAAGGCAAACGAGTTCGACAGTGCGTACTCCACCGGCACCAAGCGTGCATCGTGGGCGATGATGTCGCCCGGGCATTCGGGGTCCTGCGTGGTGAAGTTGGCGGTGGGCGGCAGAAAGCCTTCTTTCATGGCCTCCAGGGTCGCCACTGCTTCAATGGCTCCCGCCGCGCCCAGCGTGTGGCCGTGCATCGATTTGGTGGACGAGATGGCCGGGTTGCTGCTGCCGAAGACTTGGCGGATGGCCTGGCATTCCACGGGATCGTTGGCCGTCGTGCCGGTGCCATGGGCGTTGATGTATCCCACGGCCTCCGCCGCCACTCCTCCGTCGGCCAGCGCGGAGCGCATCGCCTGCACTGCGCCAGCGCCCGAGGGCTGAGTGATGTGATGGGCATCGGCGGACATGCCAAAGCCGCAGATCTCGCCGTAGATGGTGGCGCCACGGGCCACCGCGCGATCCCATTCTTCCAGCACCAGCATGCCCGCCCCTTCGCCCAGAATCATGCCTGGACGGCCGGCGCAGAAAGGGCGGCAGGTGTCCGGGCTGACCACGCGCATCGCCTCCCAGGCGCGCAGAATGCCCAGGGAGAACGTCGCATCGGACCCGCCGCACACCGCTGCGTCCACCACGCCGCCGCGCACCATCCAGAACGCTTGGCCGATGGCATGGTTGGACGAAGAGCAGGCCGAGGCCACGGTATAGGCCGGTCCGCGAAAACCCCACTTCATGCTGATCAGGCTGGCCGGGGCGTTCTCCATGATCCGCGGAATGGTCAGCGGGTTGAAGCGGGTGCGCTGCTCACCATAAAGTTCACGGAAGCTTTGATCTTCAAAATGATTGCCCCCGAGACAGCTGCCGGTGACAACCGCCGTGCGATCCGCGGGAAGCTCCGCTTGGGCCAGTGCCTCTTCCGCCGCCGCGCCAGCCATCAACGCGAAGCGGTCGTAGAGCACCCTCTCCCGGTCATCGCCCCAGCTGAAGTTCTTCACCTCCGCACCATGCCGGAACTTCAGCTTCGAGACGTCAATCTGTTCGATGGCCGTGATCCCGCTACGTCCGGCCATCAGCGAATCGCGGAATGCCGCGACGCCCTGCCCGATCGCGCTGACCACGCCCAGCCCCGTGACGGCTACGCGGCGCATAGGGGGCTAAGCATGCTTGGCTGCCAGTAGTTGCTTCACACCGGCCAGGACATCGGGCACGGCGCGGATCTTTTTGGCTTCGTCATCGGGGATCGAGATATCGAACTCCTGCTCCAGCGCAAACAGAATTTGGATGCCGTCGAGTGAGTCGATGCCCAGGGCCTCAAAAGTCGAATCCGGTTGAAAGGCCTCAACCGGCTTGTGCGTGGTCTGGGCGATCACCGCGATGATGCGGGCCACCAGTTCGTCGTCGGTCAGCGGTTGGGGTGAGAGGGCGGGTGACATGAATTGGTTTCCTTGGGCTAGCTTGCGTTGCTTAGTGGTCGGCCGTCCCGGCCCAGCGGACGCTATGGTCGCCCGAGACATCCCAGACACCGGCTGGCGATTCCAGCTTGAACCGTGACCAGGGCCCCGGAATCCAGGGATACTTCTCGATCACTTTCTCATTCACTTTGATTCCCAGGCCCGGTGTCCGTGGCACGATCAGGTCACCATTTTCGATCTGCAGCGGCTCCGCCAAAATCTCTTGCGCCAGCGGGAACGGGTACATCACCGGCACGCCCGGGCGCCGGTAGAGCGGGTACTCCAGCCACTCCGCGACGGACTCCGGATAGCAGATGCCCAGCTGAGCGGCCACCATCACCTCCAGCTCCGTACCCCAGCTGTGGAAGGCGAACCGCAGATCCTGCCGGGCTGTTTCGTTCAATACCCGGCGGCCACTGTAGTAGCCGCCTTGGCAGACCAGATCCGCCTGGACAAAGTCGACGCACTCGTTGGCGATCAGATGGAAGAAGCGTTCGTCCGATGGCTCATGCTCACCGGAGGCCAGCGACACGGCACCTTCGGCGCGCAAGCGGGCATAGGCCTCATGGTCATCCGGCGGCAGCGGCTCTTCCAGCCATTCGATATCGAACTCGGCCAGATCCTGGGCAAGGCGGGACACGGTTTCGGGCGAATAGCTCAGGTCGCCCATGCGCCACCAGGTGTGGGCGTCCACCATCAAGCCAAAATCGGGCGAGGTGGCTTCGCGCATCAATTGAACGGTGCGGAGATCTTCCACCGGGCCGAGGCCTGGCCGCATTTTGTAAGCCAGGTAGCCCAACTCCTGAACCGCCGCGGCCTCTTCAGCGTATTGCTCCGCTGGCATGTACATGCCGCCTGAACCATAGAGCTTCATCCGGTCCCGATCCCGGCCGCCTAATAGCTCCGATACGGGGATCTCCTGCGCTTGGGCGGCCAGATCATAGAGAGCAATTTCCACCATCGCGTAGGCCTTGCGGGCGGCGGGGTCTTCCGGAAACAGCTGGAGAAACTTGACGCGCAGCAGATCGGGATCATTCAACAGCTGACCCACCAGGAAAGGCGCCACTTTGCTCTCGATGTGGCGGTGGTCTTTCCCTACCGTGCTCTTCCGATCTCCGCTCCCCGCCGTGGTAGCGCAGAGTCAGCGGCTCCGGCAGCGGGCAACTCAGCAGGAAAGCTTCGACCTTCGCGACTCTCATGACGCCGATAGTTTACCGTGCGGCAGCCGCCTGACGGCGTACCTTTCTTTGGGTGGGCTAAAGAAGAAAGCCCGCCGATCCTGGGACCGGCGGGTTGAGGGTGGGTTGTAAGAGTGATGGCTACGGCCGGCGGCGCAACCGGACCAGGCCGATCAAGGCGGCGCTGAGGGCCATCACCACCGAGGAAGGCTCGGGGACGGCATTCAGGCTGACATTGTCGATGCCCACCTGCAGCGGAGCGTAGTTGTCCACTTCGGCGAACCGGAGGCGGATATTCTTGCCGAGGTTCGAGTTCACCAGCGACGTCACATCGATGGTGAAGTTGTTGTAGCCGGTGATGAGGGTGTCACCCGCTTTGCTCTGGTAGATCTTCTGCAGGATGTCGGCAGCCGTCACGCTGAACGGATCACTGCCCTCCACCATCAGATCCACGCGAAGCTGTTGGTTGAACGCATTGATACCGAAGTCGAGGGTTCCTGAGGCGGGCGTGGCGAACAGGTCGCCCCGATTGCCGATGAACAGGTCAAACTTGAGCGTCGCGGAAGTGACCATCAAGCCCGGCAGCGTGATCGTTTGATAGAGCACGTGGCTACCAGGTCCAGCGGCGTCACTCATGGCGGCGTTGCTGCCACCCGGGGGCGCTGGAACCGTGTCCCCGTTGACGGGGCTGGCGGTGCCCGATTGAATGGTGAAAGTGCCGTCGCTACCCAACGTGTCGGCGCGAGTCCAGCCGGTGAAGCCCGCTTCAAAGCCACCGTTGGTGATCAGTTGGCCGGCCTGGGCCGGCACCAGTGCCCCCAGGAGGGCGGTCAAGAGAAGGAATTGTTTCATGGATAAAGTTCTCCGTTGTTAGTTTTGGTTTAGGGAAGCAGGACGTTGCGGCTGATCATGTAGACCGCGTTGTCCGTGTTGGACACCACATACAGATTGCCGTCCGGGCCGGTCTTGATGTCGGTGATGACGCCGAAGCCGTCGCCCACCATCAGGGTTTCGCTCTCGCGGCCGTCGAACTTGTAGCCAGCGGTGCCGGCCGGAGTGCCAACGGGCAGCGGATAGCCAATGCCGTTGTCGGCCACCTTGTCCGCCAGGCGCGGGTCAGCGCTGAGGTCGAGGTGTGCCCGGTCGGCGGTCAGCTTAAAGCGCATCAGCACGCCACCGGCGAAGGTCCCGGTGCTGCCATTAATGATGTTGGTGGTGCGCGCTTCGCCGGACCACAGGGTGCCCGCATATTCCGCGCCCAGGCCGTTGCCTTGGACGAAGCCCAAACCCGACGGCGGGATGGAGTAGCGCCAGCTCATTTCAGGGTCCCGATAGGTGGCTCCGGGCAGCATCAGCAAGCGGGACATGGCCAGGGCCGGAGAGTAGGCAATGCGGCTCACCGGATAGCGCAGTTGCTGCACGGCACCAATGACGGTGGTGGCACTGGGGGTGAACATGTTCATCTCGATCAGCTTGAATTGCGCCAGGCGGCTGATCGGGCCCATCGCCTGCACCCAGCCATAGTTCCCACCCGGTACCACTCGGTTGATCTCGTCGAAGGAATCATCACCGTTCTCCGAGTTCCAAAGGTTGCCCGAGAGCGGATCAAAGGCCAACCCAAAGCCATTGCGGTGGCCGTAAGAGTTCAGCTTCTGGATGTTGGCACCCGCCTGACCGCCAATCGCGGCGCCGGCCGCGTAGAACGGGTTATCAGCAGGCGTGGACCCGTCATCGTTCAGACGGAAGATCGAGCCCGTGACGTGCGCGTTGTCCGGAGCCGGCCCGCCAAATTCGTCATCGACACCTGGCGGCAAGTACGGCCCATTGGCCAGATTCTGCATCCAGCCGCGGCGGCCGTTGTCGCCAATCATGATGTAGATCTTGCCATCCGGACCAAAGGCGATCTTGCCGCCGTTGTGATTGCCCGCCGGAGTGGCCACCAGCGGCGTCGCCGTGCTATTGAAATCACTCTGGCGCGCGTGCAGCTGGATGATGTTCCGGTCGTAGGTCAACTGGTTGCTGGTGGGCAGCCACGTAAAGCGGTCCACGCGATTGCCCAGCGGTTGCGGGGTGCCCGGGGTGAAGGCTGAAGAGGGGTTGCCCACCTCTAGCACCACGGTGGAGTCGGCGCCGGTGCTGCTTTCGGTCCAGTAGAGATAGACCGAAGGCGTCGTGGGGAAGTTGGGATGCAGGGCGATGCCCAGCAGGCCACGCTCAGAATTCGAATTCACCGGCAGGTCCAGCACGGTGGCCACCACCACACCGTTGGTGACGCGCTTCACCCGGCCGGACGCTTTCTCAATCGCGAAAAAGTCGTTGGGACCAATGAAGGCCATACCGGTGGCTTGGGTGAGACCGGTGACGACGGTGGTCACCTTTAGGTTGGGATCCCGGAGCGCTGGCGCGGCGTTGGCCGCCAGCGAAACCATGAGTGAGAACGCGACAGATCGGGCCGCCGAACGGCAGCTTTCGCGAAAGTACATATAGCCCCCTGAACTGAAGTGATGCGCGGTGTTCCGCGCCGTGGGCTGAGTATATCCGACGTAATCTTGAATTGCCAGTGAAAAATTCGTCTAAACGGATAATGTTTGGCGCTGAATATGTACGGGTCGCCTGTGACGGAAAGTTGACAAAAAATCCTGATTTTCCGTCCATCCAGGGGAGAGCACGGCTAGGCGCAGTAGAGATACGACGAATGTATAATTAAGTAAAGATAAAAACGCTGCTACAGCACGAGTTCCTGCCGGCAGCCGCGGAGATCCATCTCGAACTCGATGGAGACAATCGGCGGGCGGGCGTAATGCCAAGTGACGCCATGGATCTGCGAGGCACCCATGGGCCGGACGATCTCCTGCGCCAGGAAGCTACAGATCGGGTGGACGGTGTAGACTTCGGTGACGCTCACCTGGTCCCAGCCGACTCCCAGGCCCTTCAAGCGGCCGGTCATCAGGCCCATGACGTAGCGAGCTTTTTCGCGCAAGGCCTCGGGTGTGGTTTGCCCGGCACGAACGACATCGTGCGGGTCCAGGGAGCCTTCTGGCAGCTCACCCGCACCGGCCACCACAAACGTCTTCTCGCGACGCGGGCTGGCTAGTGTATAGCTGAAGCCATAGAGCGACGGCACGGGCGGAGCGCCCATCTCAGGGGCGATGTTGGTGCGGGCGACGGGGTTGGTGGGCCCCAAAAAGATGTCCCAGCCTTTCAGGACGTTGATGTAGCTGGCATTGAAGTCGGCAAAGCCCTGGAAGGTGAAAGGCTTGGGCGAGCGGAGCTCCATGCCGCAGAGTGCTTGCAGAGGCCGCTGGCGCGAGGTGAGATGCGCCTTCACGCGCTCAAACCCCTGGGCCAGTGGGATGGGCTGTTGAAAGCGAACGTGGACAATCTCAAAGCCGGGCTCCGCCACAGCGCCCGCTGAATAGGGCGCGATGCCTTGGACGAACGAGTAGTTACCTTTGGGGTTGGCGATCAGCATGTTGGCTCCTTTTACGGGCGCGAGGCGCGCTTCTGGTACTTGAACGACTGCCAGTCGGTGGCGGCGCGGCCATTCAGATCCCACATGACGCGGCCGGCCTTGATGGTCACTTCCGGCACCAGACGCTGCGTGCCCTTCTTGACGGCCCCGGCGGAATCCAGGAAGCCAAAGTCGCCGGTTTCCAGTTTGAGCACCGTGACGTCGGCCTCTCCGCCTTCGTCGAGATGGCCCAGCTCGGGCCGCTTAATGAACTGCGCCGGGCTCCAGGTGCTTTGGCGGATGACTTGTTCCAGCGGCGCGCCCAGGCTGAGCATTTTCGACATCACGTTGGCCATGTCCTTCATGCCGGCATTCATGCTGCCGGTGTGCAGATCAGTGGAGATGGAATCCGGCCAGAAGCCCTGCTGGGTGAGAGCCGCCGCCACTGGCCAGTAGAAGCTGCCGCCGCCGTGGCCGACATCAAACAGGACGCCGCGCTTGCGTCCCGCCAGCATGGCGGCGTTCACCTTGCCGTCTTCGCCTAGCTCCCCGCGATGGCCGGAGTAGCAGTGGGTGTAGATGTCACCCGGCCGCAGCTTGTCGGCCAGCAGCGTGGATAGCGTGCGGTCCAGGCTCAAGAAGCCGAAATCGACCATCACGGGCAACCCCGTCGCCCGCCCCGCAGCCAGAGCGCCATCCACCGACGGCCAGCCTTCACCCGCGAAGTGGGCGGTCTTGAAGCCGACCACGATGTCCTTGTGCTTGGTGGCGACGGCGGCGGCCCGTTCGCCCAGCATCTCCTTCGAATCGTCTTCGCCGGCGGGGCTCATGCCGTTGCCGACAATGTTGACGAAGGCGAGCACGCGCGTCTGCGCCCGGTCGATCACGCGTTGGCGGAAGTCTTCGAAGTTGCGCCAGCCAGCCGAGCCGGCATCGACGAGCGTCGTGCAGCCGGAGCGGAAGCTGAATCCGTCCGGGTAGACGCTGCTGTCTCCGGTCAAGGCCTTGACGCCCGTGCCCGCGTAGACGTGGGCGTGCATGTCGATCAATCCTGGCACCACATAAAGGCCATCGGCGCGCGCCACGCGCCGAGCTTGGTCGGCGGGAATGTTGGCGGCCACTTTGACGATCTTGTTGCCCGTGATCGCGACATCCAGTCGGCCATTGCGGCGGTTCTTGGGGTCAATCACGGTGCCGCCCTTGATCAGCAGCGTATAGGGCTGGGCTTCCACCATCAGGGCGAGCAGGCATCCACCAACAATCAGGCGTAGGAGCATGGCCTGCATTTTATAGCGCTGGCGTGGGTGCGCGCAGAATCTGAGAAAATGCCTGTAATGGCTGGGCTGTGCGGTCCGTGCCACCACCTTGGACCATCATGCTCCGTTACTCCATCACCCACCTGCGTTCCCCCCTGCTGTGGCTGATCGCCGCCGGCTGCACCAGCGAGTTGGCCCACGCCCAGGCCAGCAAGGTTCAAATGCCCGATGGTCCAGGCAAAGCGGTCACCCAACGCATCTGCGGCAACTGCCATGGCCCCGGCATCTTCACGAAGCGCCGCCTAGACCGCGAAGGCTGGGCCGACATCGTGGACGACATGATCCGCCGTGGCGCTAAAGGTGAGGACGAAGATTTCGTGATGGTGATGGACTACCTGGTCCAGAATTTTTCGAAAGCCGCCGCCGTCCGCCGCGTCAACGTGAATTCCGCCGAAGCCGCAGAGCTAGCCGAGGTGCTGGGTTTGGCGGAGGACCAAGCGGTGAAACTGGTGGAGCACCGCCGCGCCAAGGGCAACTTCAAGACGATCGATGACTTGAAGAAGGTTCCCGGACTCGACACGCAGGCCGTCGATGCGCGCAAAGACCGGATCGACTTTTGAGGGCTGCGGGCGGCTGCCTGCTTAGAACAGAATCCGGTCCTTCTTGGCGTCCAGCTTGGCCGCATCCAGACCGGGCACCTTCTTCAGATCATCGATCGTCTTGAAGTCTCCGTTCTTTTCGCGGTAAGCCAGCACTTCCTTGGCTTGTGACCGGCGCAGGCCGAGCACGCTTTCCAACTGGATTGCGGTGGCCTGATTGACGTTGATGCGCGGCACGTCTTCGGCCGGGTAGTTCTTCACCAGGTAGTCGAGCACCAGGGCGTACTCTTCCGAAGTGCTCTTCATGCCGAAGGCGGTCATCTTGGTCATCGTCTGGCCCCAGCCATCGCGGTCGAGGCGCGGAGAAATGGAGCGGGCCACTTCGTGGCACTGCTTGCACAGCTTCTCGGTTTCGGCGCGGCCGGGGCCTTCGGGCAGCTGTTGCGCAAGGGCGGCGGAGCCGAGAACGAACACGACGGCGACGAAAGCAAGGCGGGGCATCAATCTCATTTTAGCCCCGCCCGGCAGAAACTTGAGCAGACTATTCGGAGCGCAGCGCGACGGTGGGGTCCACTCGGGACGCCCGGCGCGCGGGGATCCAGGAGGCGAAAGCGGCTACCACCAGCAGGACGCCCACGGTGGCCACCAGCGACAAGCCGTCGCGAGAAGTGACGCCATAGAGCATCGATTCCAGCAGCTGGCTGGTGCCCAGGGTGGCCAGCAGGCCCGCCGCCAAGCCAACGCTGGCCACGATCAAGCCGCGCCGCAGGACTTCCATTTGAACGCGCCCCGGGGCCGCACCCAGAGCCAGACGGATGCCGATCTCCTTGGTGCGCTCCGCTACTTCACCCGCGATGATACCGAACAGGCCGATGGCCGCCAGCAGCAGGGCCACGCCCGCAAAGCCCGACAACAGGTACGTGATCACCGATGGGGATGAGGCCGCCTTTTCCAGCTCTGCGTCCATGGTGGAGATCTTGTCGATGATCGTGTCCGGTGAAAACTGGGCCACCGCCTCCCGGACCGGCCGGGCCAGACTGGTGCTCTCGGAGCGCAACGCGAAGCGGAGCATCGGCCAGTAAACATCGCTCATCGGGAGAAAGGCTTCCGGCGCGGGCTCGCGGTTGGTCAAACTTTGGCGCAGATCAGCCATGATGCCGACAATGCGGTACGGCACGGCCTTACCGCCACGCTGAAAGGCGATTTCACTGCCCAGCACGCGTCCGTCGGGGAAGTACAGCCGGGCCAGCGTTTCATTCACGATCGCTTCCCGGGGACCGTTGGCGCCGCGCGGCGTGAGCCATTGGCCGGATTTGAGCGTCGCGCCGATGGTGGCGAGATATTCGGGACTCGCCCCCCGCATCGACACCGATCGCTCTGAAAGCTCGGGCGTCAGCGTCCGGCCGACAACCAGGATGGGCCCTGATTGGGAGCCGCCTTGCGTGGGTAGGCGGTCGGTGACGGAGGCGGCGCTGACACCCGGGATGGCGCGGAAGGCGTCCAGTGCTTGTTGCGTAAACTGCTCCAGGCGGACCTTCTCGGTGTCCCACGGGAAGTCGATTTCGACAATCGTCAGCCGCTGCGGAATGAAGCCGAGCGGGGCGGACTTCATCTCAAACAGGCTGCGAGCGAGCAACGCCGAGCCGACCACCAGGACGGTGGACAGCATCACCTGCCCCACCACCAGAGCGGTCCGCAAATGGCGGCTGTTGCGAGTCTTGGAGACGCGGCCGGCCGAGAGTTGGACGCGAGAGAGCTTGAGGGCCGGTGCCAACCCGGCCACCAGGGCCGACAACACCACCATCGCGGCCATGAAGCCCACTACACGGGCATCCACGGCAGCAGTTTCCAGGCGGTGAAGCGTGCCCGCCGGAAGCAGAGCTTTCAGGGCATCCACCCCCACCAAGGCCAACGTAATTCCGAGGGTTCCACCCATCAGGGCCAGCAGCAGACTTTCCGCAAGTTGGAGGCGAATCAGGCTGCCGCGGCCCGCGCCCAGCGAAACGCGGATCGATGACTCCCTGCTGCGCTCCGCGCCGCGTGCGAGCAGGAGGCCGGACACATTCACGCAAGCGATCAACAGGACGCTGACCACCGTGGCCAGCAACAGTAAGAGCGCGGGCCTCGCATCCTCCACTTGATCTTCTATGAACGGCATCAACCGCGCGCTGCGATTCTTGTCGGTGTCCGGGTACTGCGCGGCCAAGGCGGCGGCGACCGTGCTCACCTGACCTTGTGCCTCCGCCAACGTGACGCCCGGCTTCAGCCGCGACAGGCCAGCCAGGAATCCAGCCCGGCGTTGGGTTTTCTGCATTTCGGGCGTCGCCGGGGTGATCACTTCCAGTTCTTCCGGATACTGGACGGACGGGGGCAGCACGCCGATCACGGTGAGGGTGGCGCTATTCAGGGCCAGGGTCTTGCCCAGGATGGCGGGGTCGGCATTGAGGCGCGTGCTCCAGAAGCGATGCGACAAGACCGCCACCGGAGCACCCTGCATCTCTTCCGCGGTGGTGAAGGGCCGGCCCTCCGCGGGCGGCACACCAAGTACGCCGAGGAACTGGCCGAAAGTCCGCAAGACGTTCACCTTCTCCGGTCCCCGCGCTCCGCGTCGAATCAAGGTCTCCTCGTAGAATCCAGTAGTTGCTTGGAAGGCTGGGATCATGGTGGCCCAATCTTTCAAACGTTGAGGATTGCCGCCTGACTGTTGGCCATTGCGGAACTCGCGGATCACCATCAGGCGGTCGGGTTCGGGCAAGGGCAGCGGCTTCAACAGCACCGCGTCAACAATCGTGAAGATGGCCGCCGTGGCTCCCAGTCCAATAGCCAGTGACGCGACCGCGGTCAGCGTCATGCCCGGCCGGCGGCGCAAGCTGCGGGCGGCCAGGCGCAGGTCGCGCAGCCAGCCCTCCAGCCACGCAATCATGTCCGCGTCGCGAGCCTCATCCTGCAAGCGGGTGACCGCGCCGAACCGCCGCCGAGCCTCGCGCTGGGCTTCAGTTCGTGTCATGCCTGACGCCATCAGATCGGCCGCCGTCTGCTCCAGATGAAACTGCATTTCGGCCTGGACATCATCGGCCACGCGGTCGCCACCGCCCAACGTGTTACGAAGCTTGCTAAGAAGTCCCATGGTTAGCTCCAGGCCAGCACTTGCGCCACGGCGGTGGTCAGCCGCGCCCAGTTCTGCTCTTCCGCCTCCAGTTGGCGACGGCCTTCCTCAGTGAGCGAATAGAAGCGCGCCCGGCGATTGGTTTCGGTCAGCTTCCACTGGCTCGCAATCCAGCCCGTCTGCTCCATGCGGTGCAGGGCCGGGTAAAGGGACCCTTCTTCCACCCGCAACGCTTCTTGAGAAGCCCGCTGGATGTGCTGCGTTATCGCGTAGCCATGCATTTCGCCAAATGCCAAGGTCTTCAAGACCAGTAGGGAGAGCGCCCCTTGTAGTGAATCCGCGCGGCCAGATGCCATACCTAGAACTCTACATGTAGAACGCTAGGGATGCAAGTGTTTTCTGAGTTGTCCGGCCCGTTGCGTGTTTCGATGGTGATAGGTATACGATAATGTGATACGGAAATGAGATTCACGTGGGATCCGGCCAAAGCCAGGAAGAACGAAAAACTCCACGGGGTTTCCTTCACGACCGCAGCAGAGATTTTCGAGGACCCAAACCATGTAGTGGGCGACAACTACTTCATTGAGGACGCGGGCGAGCAGCGATTCCAGATCATTGGCATGACCCGGAAGCTGACGCTGCTGCTGGTGGTGTTTGTTGAGCCAGCTTCAGACCTGATCCGCATCATTTCAGCGCGAAAGGCAGTTGAGTATGAAGAAAGCATCTACCAAGACCAGTTCCGATAAGAAGCTGAAGATCAGCCCAGCGACAACAGCGGTGTACGGGAAGCGGGACCGCTCGTTGGACAAAGACGTAGAGGCTCCGCAGTTGCCGCCCAGCTATTGGGCCGGTGCGTCCATCGGCAAGTACTTCCGGCCGCTAAAGACCCAGATCTCGCTTCGCATTGACAACGAAGTGCTGGATTGGCTGAAGTCAAAGGGCGAAGGACATCTGGTCCGGATCAATGAGATCCTGCGGGAGCGGATGGCGAGCGAGCGCTGAGGTTGTCTCCCGGCTCATCGCGATTTTCTCATCGGCGAGTTTCACCACCGCGCTTCTCTGTGAATAGGGCGTGCTTCAATAGGGGCATGCAGACACGATGGCTAGCTCAAGCTGGTGTGCTGTTGGTGATTGCGGCAGTGGCTGCGAAGGCCCAGTATCCCGAAATAGGGCTCGGCTGGATGCCGGAGTTTTCGCTGGCTACTCGTCAGATCAAGGAGCTGGCCGAGGCGATTCCGGCGGACAAGTATTCTTGGCGGCCCGCGCCCGTGTCCGGTCGGTGAGCGAGGTGCTGATGCACGTCGCGCTCGGCAACTTCTATCTGCTCGACCAGGCGGGTGGCAAGATTCCCGACGATACGCCGGAGATCCGGCCGGACCTGGAAAAGAAGATCACCGCTAAGGCGGAAGTGCTGGCTTGGTTGGGCCGGTCGGAGAAGGCGGTGAAGCAGGTCTACCCCGCAGTCGATCGCAGCAAGAAGATTAAGTTTCTGGGCAAGGACACTACCTCCGACGCCGTCTTCCTCCGCATCCTGGTGCACAGCCATGAGCACATGGGCCAGATGATCGCCTATGCGCGCATGATCGGCGTGACGCCGCCCTGGTCGAAGTAAGGGATTCCGCGGGCTCGCCCTGGATCACCTACAGTAGGGTGTGCTCTTCTGGATTCGCCGAATACTCCTGGTGCTGGCGGCGCTGGCCTATATCTTTGCGGGCTATGCACACTTCACCAATACGCCCGCGTACCTGAAGATCATGCCGCCCTACCTGCCCTGGCACTTGGAGCTGGTCTATTTGAGCGGCGTGGCGGAGATCGTGGGGGGTGTCGGGCTTTTAATTCCGGCCCTGCGCCGTTATGCGGCGTGGTGGCTGGTGGCGTTGTTGGTGGCCGTCTTCCCGGCCAACGTGCACATGGCGCTGAACCAGATTCCGTTGGGGGCGCCGGTGCCACAGTGGGTGCTGTGGGTCCGGTTGCCGGTGCAGGCGGTGTTGATCTGGTGGGTGTTGTGGTGCACGCAGCCCGATAAACCAACGTCGCCGGTTCGCTCCGCGACCGCATAGGAACCCTTGCCGCACAAGTCGCGATACGCTGGGATTGTGCATAACGTTGTCATTCTGGGATCAGGCTGCGCCGGAAACACCGCAGCCATTTACACGGCGCGCGCCGGTCTGAAGCCGTTGGTTCTGGAAGGTCATGAACCCGGCGGCCAGCTCTCCATCACCACCGATGTCGAGAACTTCCCGGGCTTCCCGGAAGGCATCATGGGCCCGGAGCTGGTCCAGAACATGAAGAAGCAGGCCGAGCGGTTCGGCGCGGAGTACCGCTGGGGCACGGTCGTTGAAGCCGACCTCTCCAAGCGCCCGTTCCGCATCTCGATTGATGGCGAATGGCAGGAGACCCGAACGCTGATTGTGGCCAGCGGAGCCTCCGCCCGTTGGTTGGGCCTGGAAAGCGAAAAGAAGCTGGTGGGCCATGGCGTATCGAGCTGCGCCACTTGTGACGGCGCCTTTTATCGCGGCGAGAAGGTGATCGTGGTCGGTGGCGGCGATTCCGCCATGGAGGAAGCCAACTTCCTCACCCGGTTTGCCAGCGAAGTGACGCTGATCCATCGCAACGAACATTTCCGCGCCTCCAAGATCATGCTGGACCGGGCCAAGGCCAACCCCAAGATCAAATGGCTGCCGAACACGGTGGTGCAAGAGATCCACGATGTGGAAGCCAACACGGTCAACGGCGTCACGCTGAAGAACGTGGTCTCGGGCGAAGTCTGGCGGCAGGAGGTCTCGGGCTTCTTTGTGGCCATCGGCCACATCCCCAACACCAAGCCCTTTGTGGGCCAACTGGACCTCGACCCGGACGGCTACATCATCTCCCACGGCGGCGCCCGCACCAACATCACCGGCGTCTTCCACGCGGGCGACGTCCAGGACCGCACCTACCGCCAGGCCATCACCGCCGCCGGAGCGGGTTGCATGGCGGCGATCGAAGTGGAGCGCTTCCTGGAAGCCGAAGGCCACTAGGGAATAGGTACACGGCGGAGCCTAGGTTGGCTTCCGCACTTGAGGGCTCCAGGAGTTTTATCCCGGAGCCCTTCGTATTTGGGTGATGCTGGCCCGCCCCTACTTCTTCACCTCAATCGCCGGCAGGTTGGCATCCCGCACCAGCTTGTTGAACGCCGGCACTTCGTCCCTCTTCACCGCACCCAGTTTGCCGATCTGCGCATTGATGGCCGTGCTGAGTTCTTCCTGCAGCATCCGGGATTGATCGGTCGGCGCGGCATCGGCACTTTGCACCACTCCCAGCAACGCGGCCAGCTTGTTGTTGAGCTTGATGGGGTAATTCAGCGGGTCCTGGTTGGAGCGGTTCTTGGTCTGATACAGCTCCTGCTCAATCGCCGTCAGTTTTTCATTGAGTGCCTTGGCCGCTTCCACTACCTTCTTGCCTTCCGCCGCATCTTTCCAGCGATCGGTGACGCCGTCGAGTTGTTTGCGGATGTCGCGGATGTCCAAAATGGCCTGGTGCGTGTCGCTTAGCTTGTCGCGCAGCTGGAGGCTGAGTTCAAGCTGGCGCTGATACTCGGCCGGCGTGGTGGTGACGCGCGGGTCCTTCTTCACGGTCAAGCTCTGCGTCTGGGTGGCACCCGCCGCGGTGACATGAACCTGATAGTTACCGGGCATTACGCGGGGTCCGCGGACGTTGCCCGCCCACATGATGATGCCCGGAAAGGTTTTGGCGTCAGCATGGCGAAGATCCCACACGTAGCGGTTGAGACCACCTTCCGCCTTCATCTTGTCCTCGCGGATCACCTTGCCGGTGCTGTCCAGGAACTCGAGCTTCACGTCGTCCTTCGGCTTCGCCTTCAGCCAGAACTGGACGGCAGCCCCGGGCGCGGGATTCTGGCCCACGGGTCCGCTAGCTCGCCCTTCACTAAAGCCCACGGCAGGTAGGCGATAAGCGTCCTTCGGCGCGAAGACATGCAGGTCTTTGGCCGCCAGGTCGTCAGTCAACTGGTGCAGCAACGGCAGGTCGTCCAACACCCAGAAGGCGCGGCCTTGTGTCGCCACCACCAGATCTTTCTCGCGAGCCTGGAACGTCAAGTCGGTGATCGGCACGGTGGGCAAATTCAACTGCAGCGGCTGCCAGGCGTCGCCATCATTGAACGAGACGTAGAGGCCCGTCTCCGTGCCCGCAAACAGGAGCCCGCGACGGGCCGGGTCTTCCCGGATGACGCGCGTGAACGTCGTCGCCGGGATGCCCGAGACGATCTTCTTCCAGGTCTTGCCGTAGTCGGAGGTCTTGTAGAGATAGGGCTGGAAGTCGTCGTGCTTGTACATGGTGGCGGCGACATAGGCGGTGCCGGGGTCGTGCGGTGAGGACTCAATCGAGTTGATCTGGATCCATTCCGGCATCATCTCTTTGGGCGGCGTCACGTTGTCCCACTTCTGGCCTCCATCGCGCGTCACATAGACCAGGCCATCGTCGGACCCGGTCCAGATGACGCCCTTTGTGCGCAGTGATTCGGCCACCGTGAAGATGGTGCAGTAGTATTCGACACCGGTGTTGTCCTTGGTGATCGGTCCGCCGCTGGAGCCTTGTTTCGACTTGTCGTCGCGCGTCAGATCGGGCGAGATGGGCTTCCAGCTCTGCCCTTCATTGGTGCTGGCAAACAGGCGATTGCCACCGGCGTAGAGCAGGTTCGAATCGTGCGGCGAAAACAGAATCGGGAAGTTCCACTGGAACCGGTAGCGCATGCCTTCAGCGCCATAGCCCATTGGATTGTCGGGCCAGACGGTGACGTTGCGGACCTGCCGCGTGCGGTGGTCATAGCGGGTGAGCAAGCCGCCGTAGCTGCCGGCAAAGATGACGTTCGCATCCTTGGGGTGCGGTGCCATCCAACCGGATTCGCCGCCGCCTGCCGAGTGCCACGCCCGCTCGTCGATCCCAGCATCGAGCGTCCGGCTGGCGATGCGGACAGTAGTGTTGTCCTGCTGCGCGCCGTAGATGTTGTAGGGCCACTCATTGTCAGTGGTGACGCGGTAGAACTGCGAGGTCGGCTGATTGTAGAGCGAGGTCCAGGCCTTGCCGCCGTTGCCGGAAACGTTGGCCCCGCCGTCGTTGCCCTCGATGAGGCGTTGCGAATCATGGGGCGCGATCCAGAGGTCATGGTTGTCGCCATGCGGCGTCGGAATCGCCTCAAAAGTCTTGCCGCCGTCGTTTGACCGCCAGAACTGCACGTTCAACACATAGACGCGATCCGCAATCTGCGGGTCGGCGTAGATGCGGGAGTAGTACCAGGCACGCTGGCGAAGGTTGCGGTCTTCATTGACGCGGGTCCAGGTCTTGCCGCCGTTCTCCGAACGGAAGACGCCGCCGTCTTCGGCCTCGATCAACGCCCAGACACGGTCCGGGTTGACGGGCGATACCGTCAAGCCGATCTTGCCGACGATGCCCTTGGGGCCGCCGGGATTGCGGGTCAGTTCGGTCCAGGTGTCGCCGCCGTTGACGCTCTTGAAGAGGCCGCCGCCCGCGCCGCCGGATTCGAGGCTCCAGGGCGTGCGCTTTACTTCCCAGTAACCGGCATAGAGGACATTGGCATTGCCCGGGTCCATGGCGAGATCGATGACGCCCGTGCGGTCATTGCGGACAGGGCCCACTTGCTGCCAGGTCTTGCCGCCATCGCGGGTGCGGTAGACGCCGCGCTCCTTGCTGGACCCGAAGATGTGGCCCAGGACGCCCGCGTAGGCGATGTCGCAATTCTTCGGGTGGATGCGGATACGGCCGATGTGGCGGGTGTCGCCCAAGCCCGCCCGGGTCCAGGTGCGGCCCGCGTCGGTGGACTTATAGACGCCATCGCCATGCGAGACATTGCCGCGGATCGGCACTTCGCCCATGCCCGCGTAGATCACATTCGGGTCCGCTTCACAAACGCTGACCGCGCCGACGGAGCCGGTGCCGATCTGGCCGTCGGTGATGGGCTCCCAATTGAAGCCGCCATCGGTGGTCTTGAACACGCCGCCGCCGGTGGCCCCGAAGTAGTAAGTGTTGGGCTGCGAAGCGACCCCCGCCACCGCCGTCACACGACCACCCCGGAAGGGGCCGACCAGGCGGTACTTCAGCGACTGATAGAGCTTGGGATCAGGCGCGGCAAAGGCGGCGCAAGATAGCAGGATGACAAGGGATCGGCGAAGCGAGCGGAGCATCTTCGCAATGTAGCAGACGGGCGCGAAGATGGTGGACTATGTGCTCCCACAATATGCGCCCGCAACAGCCATTCCAGGCGTACACTGGGAGCATTATGGCCGCTTCGCTGTTTCATGCAAAACCCCATGCTGAGGTTTTGCGCGGTGTGTTCGATCTCGCCGGACGAGGTCTATCACAGCCATTAGCCGAGGGTATCCTGGCGCTCGATTTTCCCCCGGATGATGCGGCCCGCATGGACGAACTTGGCCAGCGCGCGAATGACGGTCGTTTGACGCCGGAAGAAGCGATTGAGCTGGAGACCTACGTCAACATCTCTGACCTGTTGGCGTTTTGGCAGGCGAAGGCCCGGCAGGCGATTCGTCCGTCGGAATGACTGACCTAGCCAGCCAAGTGCGTCTGCGCGCTGATGGCCGCTGCGAGTATTGCCGCATCCCTCAGCGGGCTTTCACGCGGCCTTTTCACCTGGAGCATATCGTTGCGCGCCAGCACGGCGGCTTGGCGACGCTGGCAAATTTGGCATTGGCTTGCGCCCGCTGCAATCTAAAGAAGGGCCCTAATCTGACGGGCCTCGATCCGATGACCGGCCTGGTCACGCGGCTCTTCAATCCGCGGTCGGACGTTTGGGAGCAGCACTTTTCCTGGGGCGTTGAAACACTCATTCCCGCCGGTATCGCTATCGTTGGCCGCAGCGCCGAAGGGAGAGCAACGGTGGCGGTGCTTGACCTCAACAACGAGATGCGGCAAATGCTGCGTTATGAGTTGCGGTTGGACGATCCGGTTGGAGGACCAACAAGAGTTTCTTAGGCTTGACTGGGGGAGCGTTGGCGCTGTCAGCTTTGGGAGGCGCCCATTGCCTGCATCGCCCGATCCCGCTTCGCCACATCCTTCACAAACGTCCGCGAGGCCATCCACAACACCACCGCCAGTGCGGCCGACAGCACGGGGATGATCACCATGGCTTGCTGCAGGCCAATCGCCTTGAACACTTCGGTCATGTGCGAGGCCCCCGCCTCCGCCATCGCTTGGCGCGCCATGCGGTCACTGATGCTGCCGGTCAGCAGTGGGCCGAAGGAGGCACCGCACAGGTACATGGCCATGAAGTAGAGCGCCATGGTCAGGCCGCGCTGGGTGGGGGCGACGATGTCCTGGATGGAGGAATAGACCAGCCCGTAGTAGGTGTTCATCGTGCCGTAGGCGGCCGTCAGGCAGACCAGCGTGATCGCGATGTTGCCCGCCGGTTGCACTACGCCGAAGTAGGCCAGCGGCACGCCGATCAACGAGACGATGCTGGCGATCACCAGACGGCCGTTGGGGTGAGTGCGGATGATGCGGTCCCCAAAGTAGCCCGCGATAAGACCTCCCCCAATGCCGCCCACGATGTAGGTAATGCCGGTGGCGGTGCCGGAAGCGGCCAGCGAAAGCTTGTGGACACGGCTCAACAACGCAGGCATGAATGTGCCAATGGCGTACATGTTGAAGTTGAGGAAGACGCCGGAGGCGATGATCCACCACAGCGTGGGAATCGACAGCACGGCCATCACGGGATTCTTACCGCCATCGGCGGTGTGCGTCGCGGCCAGTGGCTGTTGCTCCGACGCGCCGCGCTGCGGTTCCTTCAACATCAGGAGCGCCGGAACCAGCACCAGGGCTGGAAGTGAGGCGATTACCATGGCCGTCCGCCAGCCCCATGCTTGGGCGGCGGGCCCGCTGATGAAGTAGCTCAAGGCGCCCCCGATCGGCACGCCGAGCATGAAGATCGCCAGCACTCGGGCGCGCTTGTCTGGCGGAAACAGATCGCCCAACCAGCTGGTGCCCGTGGGCGCACACACCGCTTCGCCCACACCCACACCCAGACGTGACGCCAGCAGCATGGCATAGGAGCTGGCCAAGCCCGCAAAGGCGGTCAGCGAGGTCCAAATGAGCAGCCCGCCCACCAACAGCTTCTTGCGGCTCCAGCGATCCGCGATGCGGCCAAAGGGCACGCCGACGACGGCATAGATCCAGATGAAGGCGCTACCGAGCAGACCAATCTGAGTATCGGTGAGCCCGAACTCCTTGCGCATGGGTTCCGTCAGCGCTCCGGCAATATTGCGGTCGTAGAAGTTCAGCACGTTCACGGCGAACAACACTAGAACGGCGGCATAGGTGGAGCGTTGATCTTTCAAAGCCCGGCGATCCTATCACACTGGACATTGCCGTGCGATGGAAACAGAAGGGCGGCCAGTCTTGCGGCTAGGCCAGCCACCAGGTGGTGATGCCATTGGCCGCCCAACCGCCCAGGTAGGCCAGCGCCAACATATACCCAAACTGCAGCGCCGGCCACTTCCATCCACCGGTCTCCCGTCGAATGACGGCCACGGTGGACATGCACTGCATGGCGAAGGCGAAAAAGACAATCAACGCGGCCGCGCCGCCAGGGGTGAGGTCGCGGTGCAGTTCCGTGCGGAGGCTCTCTTTGACGGCGTCCTCGTCCGTACTCTCGATCCCATAGATGGTGCCCAAGGTGGAGACGATCACTTCGCGGGCGGCGAGTGACGTGATCAGCCCCACGCCGATTTTCCAGTTGAAGCCCAGGGGCCGGATGGCCGGTTCAATGGTCTTGCCGATGGTGCCCGCGATAGAGTCGCCTACGTCGGCCGCCGTCCCATCGGACTTCAGGGGCAAGGTGGCCATCAGCCACAGCACCACCGCCACGCCCAGAATGATCGTGCCCGCCCGCCGCAGAAAGACGCGCGTGCGGTCGATCAGGCGCAGGCTGAGGGAGCGGAAAGTGGGCCACCGGTAGGGAGGCATCTCGAGTACGAACGGCATGCGCTCGCTTTTTAGGATGGTCGATTTCAGCAAGCGGGCCGTGCCAAAAGCGGCGGCCGCGCCCAACACGTACAGGCCGGCCAGCACCAGCGCCTGCATCCACGCTGCTCCGGGTACAAAAGCGGCGATCAGCAGGGTATATACCGGCAGCCGTGCGGAACAGACCATGAACGGTGCCACCATGATCGTCGCCAGGCGATCGCGCTTCGATTCGATCATGCGCGCGCCCATGATGGCGGGCACAGCGCACGCCAGGGCGGAGACCAGCGGGATGACGGCTTTACCCTGCAAGCCGACGCGGGCCAGCATACGGTCCGCAATCAGCGCCGCGCGGGCCATGTAGCCCGAATCCTCGAGGATGCCGATAAACAGCGAGAGGATCAGGATCTGGGGCAGGAAGACCACAATGCTGCCGACCCCGGCCCAGACGCCATCAATGAGCAACCCGCGCCACAATGTGTCCGGCAGCTGGGCTTTCAACCAACCACCGCTGGTGGCAATCACCAGTTCCACCGCGTCCATGGCCGGCTTGGCACCGGCGAAGATGGTCCACCAGATGGCCATCAACAGCAGGGTGAGGATGGTGGGTCCCCACACGCGATGCAACAGAGTTGCGTCCAGGCGTCGGGTCCAGGCCGGGGGCGCGGGGGCACGATAGCCCGCGGAAGCGGTTACCGTAGCCGCCCAACGGCGGCAGTGGGGAGCATCCTGTACGTTCTGCAGAATCGGGAAGGGATTGGCCGCGGGGGCGGCCGGGCCCCGGAGAAAATTGCGGACAGAATCAACACCGGTGCCCTGGACGGAACTGACCAGCGCCACCGGCACCCCAAGCTCCTGACTCAACGCCTTGAGATCCACCGCACCACCCCGAGCATCAAGGTCATCGGCCATGTTCAGGATGACCATGGTGGGCAAGCCCAGTGCGAGGATCGGGGCCACCAAAGCGAGATTGTGTCCCAGGTTGGTGGAGTCCAGGATCAGCAACACGGCATTCGGCCGCGGCAGATCGGGCATCTTGCCCAACAGGACATCGCTGGTGACTTTCTCGTCCTCGGTGCGTGGATGCAGGCTATAGACGCCGGGCAGATCCAGTAGATCAACATGCGCGTGTTCACCCAGTTGGGCGCGGCCAACGTGGCGCTCCACCGTGACGCCCGGGTAGTTGGCTACTTTCTGGCGGAGACCGGTAAGCCGGTTGAACAGAGTGGTCTTGCCGGAATTGGGTGGACCGATTAATGCCACCAGGCTGGTGCCGGACGCGGCGGAGCGTCCCGGAGACGAGACGGTCATTTGAGCATCAGCCGCAAGGCTGTTTCGCGACGCAAGGCAATCTCAGTCCCGTCCACGCGATACACGCGGGGATCGCCACCCGGGGCCGATTGGGCGGCCTCGACCATTTCGCCCGGTAGAAAGCCCAGCAACATCAGCCGGTCCGCCAAGGCGGGTTCCAGGTCCAGGCTGAGCAGAACACCGGTTTCGTGGTGCGCCAGATCGGCCACGGTGCGCGCGTTGTTGCCACTCAGTTGCAAATCACAGCATATCGCGAATTCGCCGGGACGGTAACGCGGGGTGGCGTGCGGGACGCCCGTCTGGTAAGCAAGTGGGGTACGCTGAGAAAGAATGAAGCGGTTTTTCTTTCAGTGCGCCTCGGTCGCCGCACTGCTGATCGTGCTCGGCCGGCCCGCCCAGGGCCAGGGTTGAGTAGCGGCCCGTCGTAGCGCGCCCGTGCTTGGCGTGCTTTGTGAAAGGCCTAAAGAGGGTGGGATCCCCAAGAAGACCCGCTGGGAAGCCGGTTTCGGTTACCGTTATCTCAACTCATTCCGGCACTACGTCGGGACGGTGGAGCAGAAGCAGCGGGAGACACTGGGCACCCAGATCGTCAACGACACCCACATTTTCGATTTTTCGCTGTCCTATCAGCTGAACAATCGGTGGGGCATCTATGCGGCGGTGCCGTTCGTCAAGAACTACCGGAATCAGTTGTATGTGCCCACGGGCGTCTTCACGAATTTCGCCCAGGGTGACGCCACCGTCGGCGCGCGGGCCTGGCTTTTCCGGCCACCCACTGAGTCTCGTAGCAATGTTGCTGTCGGCATGGGCGTGAAGTTGCCCACTGGCCGGTACAACCTGATGGGGACGGCCCGGGACCGCAATGGCAACGTCATCGTGGCAACGGCGGATCAATCCATCCAGACGGGCGATGGCCGCGTGGGCTTCTCACTCGACTTGAACGCGTACACGCCGTTTTACTGGAAGACGTTCCTGTATGCGCAGGGTACGTATCTGTTCAACCCGGCCAACACCAATGGCGTCTCGACTTTCCGCACGCGTCCGGGGGAGACGGTGTTTTCGGTCACCGATCAGTATCTCTATCGCGGCGGCTTTACGGCACCTGTGCCCAAGCTTCGCGGTTGGGCGTGGAGCTTTGGCGGACGGATGGAAGGTGTCCCGGTCCGCGATGCTTTTGGAGCCAGCAATGGCTTCCGCCGGCCGGGCTATGCAATCTCAATCGACCCGGGCCTGATGTACGGTCACCGCACCTGGACGTTTTCGTTGAACGCCCCCGTGGCGGTGGAACGCAATCGCCGCAAGAGTGTCCCGGACTACCAGAACCGCATTCATGGCGATGCGGCCTTTGCTGACTATTCGATCATTTTTGGTGTTTCGAAGCGGTTTTGACCCCGTCCGGCGCTTCTGAGGCTTGTTTCTTAGGGGTCCGATGCTACACTCAAACCGTGGCCATCTCTGCGATGGCACAGGTCTACTCGCCACAGCAGGCCTGCCGCCACGGTCGGGTTTCGGCGCAGCAGCTCCGTAGCTGGCAGCAGCAAGGATTGTTGACTTGTGCCGATGCCTTTGAATACCAAGACATCGTAACTATCCGTGCGCTTGCTGGCATGAAGGCCGTGGGCCTATCGGGCAAGAAGCTCCGGCGGGCGCTGGAATGGCTGGCGTCGCGTTTAAGCGAACTGGAACGGCCGCTCGAAAAGATCCGCATCTACCGGCGCGGCAAACGCCTGCTCATTAAGCTTCCAGGCCAGGAACTGGAGCTGTGGAGCGGCCAAATGCAGTTGAGTTTCGAGGCCATGGAGACGGTTAGCGTCGCCAAGCGGCCGCGGGCGGAAGAGAATGAGTTGCGCCGCCAGCGTCAGGAAGCCGAGCGGCATTTCCAGCGCGGCTTGGAGTTGGAGCAGTCCGGGGCACCACTGGATGAAGTGATGGCGGCCTACCGCCAGGCGGGTGAGTTGGACCCCACCTCAGCGGGAGCGTTCGTCAATCTCGGGACGATTTTTTTCAACGCCCGCTCCTGGAAGGAGGCCGAGAAGCACTATACCAAGGCGCTGGAGGCTGACCCCAACTATCCACTGGCCCACTTCAACCTGGCGAACCTGTATGACGAGCGTGGTGACCGCGCGCGGGCTTTTCATCACTATGAGGAAGCGCTCCGGCTGAAGCCAGGCTATGCCGATGCGCACTACAATCTCGCTCTGCTGTTTCAAACCACCGGTCAGGCGATGAAAGCGCTGAAGCACTGGCGGACCTACCTCAAGCTGGACCCCACCAGTAGCTGGGCCACCATCGCGCGCCGGGAAATGAAGAAGCTGCAGGGCGCGGCGTTGATCTCAAGCCACCGGGTGACAACGACGGCTTGAGGATGGTTCTCCCGCCTGGGAGACCGCCGCGTTATCGCGAAGCGCCGGATCGAGGGCTATGCTTTCTCGACCGGAAATTGGATTTCGGTGACGTAGCTTTCGTCGTCCTGGTTCACCGGGTTGCCGATGTGAAGGTAGATTTCACGGCACGGTCCGGACGGGCGCCACCCGGTGTCTTCCATCCAGCGCGTCAGGCGTTCGTAGACGCCCTTGAACTGCTGGAAGCTGCCGTGGTGGACAAAGCTGGCGACGCGCACGGCGGGTAGCGGGTGGCATTCCACCGGGCTGCTGACCGGGACGGGCTCGGCGAATAGCACGCCGGCTTCGGCTTGAATGTCGGCCTGGTTTCCGTTGTCGTGCCAGATGGCGATGGGGGTGCCTTGCATCGCGCGGGCTCCCAGCTGCCCATAGACCTCCGGATAGAGGCGGCCGATCTCGGGATAGCTTTGGACGATGCCCCGGACGCTGACGACCCAGGCCGGGGCCGATTCCTTGATCACCACCTCAAGTGGGGTACCTTCGCGGGCGATTTGTTCAATCATCAGTTCAATGGCCGCCAAGCGGCTGCTCTCCTGTTCAACTTTGGTTTGTTGTTCGGCCCGGCGAAGGCGCAGCATCCCCTGCAGCTCCTGTTGGGTGACGCCCTGCTGCAGGGCGGAGGCGATCTGCTCCAGCGAGAAGCCAAGCTCCTTGAGGATGAGGATTCGATTCAGCCGCGGGAGCTGCGACGCCCGGTAGTAACGGTAGCCGGTTTCGCGAGCCACGTAGGCCGGTTGCAGCAATTGCGCCTCGTCGTAATAGCGGAGCGTCTTGACGCTAATGCGCGCCAGCCGGGAGAATTCGCCAATGCCGAACATAATCCTATTGAAAAGCCTCCCGTGAGGGGAGGGTCAAACGTTTGCCAAAAAATTTTTGTTTGGCCCGTAGTCGCGCTGTTTGACGCGATCGGTTCTCAGCCAGGGTGGACGATCAGGATACAATCACGAGCATGAAACTGATGTATTCGGTTGCCCTGTTTTCCGCTTTGGCGGCAGCTCAGGAAGGCCCGCTGATGAAGGCCATCCTGCCGCGCTATGCGACAGCCAAGCTGAATTTAATCGAAACCGCCGCCGTCATGCCGGCGCCTGATTACGAGTTCAAGCTGACGCCCGTCCAGCGGAGCTTTGCCGGTTGGATGGAGCACAACGTGGAGATGAACTACAACCTCTGCTCCACGCTACTGGGCGAACCGGCTCCCAAGGACAAGGTGAAGAAGGGCGAAATGTCGAAGCCGGTTCTCGAAAAGGCACTCGAAGAGTCTTTCCAGTACTGCGACAAGGGCTTCAACGCGATGAACGACGAGAAGGCGCTGAAGGAGATGGATGGCGCCAGTGGTCGCAAGATTGTCCCGGCCAGCATCATGATCGGGCTGCTGAACAGCTGGAACGAACATTACGGCAATCTGGTGGGCTACATGCGCGTGAAAGGTATTACCCCGCCCACGACCGCCCGGGCGCAGAAGATGCAGAAGAAGTAGACGCAGTCCATCTGGACTAGGCCAAAAGATCAAAGCCAAACTTTGGTGGTGCGCCGGTGGAAGGGGTAGAGAGGAAATTGGAGCGGGAGACCGGATTCGAACCGGCGACATCAACCTTGGCAAGGTTGCACTCTACCAGCTGAGTTACTCCCGCAATCGAGTGGCGCGACTACCAGTATCGCGCAGGTTCGGGCGCCTGTCAAACCGAGCTGAAACAGAAGGTCCTGAAACTGTTCTGTCACAAGAGTCAACTCTTTTGTTTATATAGTGTTAAAGAATTTTTCACACACCCCTTGAAGCTCTGGAACCCTGTGCTAGACTAAGAGTCCGCGGGGCAGATTTCAGGGATCCGGTCAGGGTTCCAGCCGCCTCGACTTGAAGCAGGACAATCCCCCCTAGTCCTCGGGATCGTATGGGTTTTCCACAGATGTGGAAAACGTGTGGGAAAACTTTACCTTGAGATGGCCGGATGGGGATTTGGCTGTTTTCGAGGGGGGGACGCTGGGTAGTTCGGTAGCGGGGTGTTGAAGCGTTGATGGATTTGTGGGAAGAGATTAAGCGCCAGCTGGCCAGTGAGATCACCGCTGAGGGGTATCAGAACTGGGTCTCGAAAACCAAGCTCAGCCACGTTGATGGCGAGACGCTTTGGGTGAGCGTTCCGAATGACGTCACCCGGCAGTGGATGGAAACTGAGTATTCTGCTCAGGTTCAGCGAGTGATACGGACACTTGGTTTGCCCATCCGGTCGGTCAATTACCAGAACGGTTTCGTCGGGGCTCCTTCAAACGGCCAGTCGGCCGCTAGCGTTGATCCTCTGAATTTCAGCAACCTGATCCTGAACCCCCGTTTGACCTTTGACAGTTTCGTGGTCGGTTCCTGCAATCAGTTTGCGCACGCGGCGGCGATTCATGTTTCGAAGAACCCCGCCAGCGGCTACAATCCGTTGTTCATCTATGGCGGCACGGGCATGGGCAAAACCCACCTGATGCACGCGATTGGGCGGAGTCTGGTGGAACGGTACTCTGACCTGCGCGTGGTCTACACCACCAGCGAGCGGTTCGTGAACCAGATGGTCCAGAGCCTGAAGTCGGACCGGATGTCGGTTTTTCAGCAGCATTACCGCAGCGCTGATGTGCTGTTGGTGGATGATGTTCAGCACTTTGCGGGGAAAGAGCGGACTCAGGAAGAGTTCTTCCATACCTTCAATGAGTTGCAGGAGCGGCAAAAGCAGATCGTGCTCAGCTCCGACAGCGTTCCCAAGCACACGCCGGGCCTGGTTGAGCGGTTGCGGTCGCGTTTTGAATGGGGCTTGATGGTGGACGTCCAGCCGCCGGATCTGGAAACCAAGATGGCCATTCTGGATAAGAAGGCCGAGGCGGAGGGAATGGTGTTGCCGGACGAGGTCCGCATCTTCCTGGCCACCAAGACGAAGTCCAATGTGCGGGAGCTGGAAGGCGCGTTGATCAAGCTGACCGCCTACTCCAGCGTGACGGGCGAGCCTATTTCCCTGCCCATGGCGCAGCAGGTACTTCGCCATCTTTCCCAAGGTACCGACAAGCGGATTTCGCTGGAATCGATCATCCGCCTGGTGGCGGAAAAGCATTCGATGCAGCCGGCACAATTGAAGCAGAAGTCGAATGAGCGGAAGATCGCCTACCCGCGGCAGATCGCCATGTACTTGGCCAAAGAGCTGACGAATGCTTCGCTACCAGAGATTGGGCGGGCATTTGGAGGCAAGCACCACACGACGGTTCTGCATTCCGTTCAGAAAATTGAGGCTCTGCGGTTGAAGGACCCAGATTTAAACAAGTTCATCCACAGTCTATCTGACACATTAACTGTGGGTTAGCGATGTGTCCACAGCGATCCGGCCAAAGGGCTGGTGGGAGCTGTGGACAGTTTTGGTGGTAGTGAGATCTTCCGAGGAGGACTAAGGGTTATCGACAGGCAGTTGTAGCGGGAAGCGCCTGATTTTAGTATAATTTAGGCTGTTATCCACATTTTCACAGGCCCAATAGATAGTTCTCTTAGATCTGTATCGGTAATTACTTGAAGGAACGTTAGGGAGAACCCCTGAAATGGAATTCACCGTTAGCAAGGCGAACCTGGTCCGGGAACTGAGCTTCTCGCAGGGAGTGGTCGAGAAAAAGACCACGATACCGATTCTGTCCAACGTGCTGATTGAAGCCTCGGGCGACCGGATCACGTTGACAGCCACTGATCTGGAGCTGGGCATCCGCTGCTCTTGCCCGGCTCGGGTGAAGAAGGCCGGCAGCGGGACCATCCCGGCGCGGCGGCTGCTCGACTATGTGCGGTTGCTGCCCGATGCGGACGTCGACGTCAAGGTGGGTGAAAACCACTGGGCTTCTCTCACGTGCGGCCGGTCCAAGACAAAGATTGCGGGGATGTCCCGGGAAAGCTTTCCGGAACTGCCGGCCATGCCCGAGAAGGTGGCTGAGATTCCGGCGAAAGTGCTGGCGGGGTTAATCTCGCGCACTATTTTTGCCATCTCGGCTGAAGAGAGCCGGTTTACTCTGAATGGCGCGTTGCTGCAGTTGAAGTCCGATGGCTTGACGATGGTCGCCACGGACGGCCACCGGTTGGCGATGGTGGAGAAGGCGTATGAGCTGCCTGAGATCAGCGGCGTGTACAAGGCTCTGCTGCCCCGCAAGGCCATGCAGGAGCTGGTACGGCTGGCCGCCGAAGCTGGACCGGAAGACAAGGTGCAGTTCTCGGGTGACGAGAATCACCTGTTCTTCGAATTGGGTGAGCGTCTGCTGCTGTCCCGGAAGCTGACCGGAAACTTCCCTGACTACGAGCGCGTCTTACCGAAAGAACAGCCGCACTCCGTGTCGATGGCCAAAGATGAGCTGAAGGGCGCAATTGAACGCGTCGCGCAGTTCTCCGATGACCGTTCGCACGCTATCCGCCTCCAGGTGAACGATGGCGAAGTGAGGATTCATTCGTCGTTGTCCGATACGGGCGAGAGCGAAGAGAGCATTCCGGTTGAATACACGGGTCCGTCGGTTGAGATCGGGTTTAATGCCCATTACTTGACCGAGTTCCTGAAGGCGCTGGGCGAATCAAAGGCCGGTTTCCATTTTAAGGATGGCAATTCGGCTGGTGAGCTGCGTCCGGCTGGTGACGAAGTGGAGTTTGGATACCGCTACATCGTCATGCCGATGAGGATCTGAACGGGTCTGACGGATTCCGGATATTCGGGGCCGGCAGTGGCTGGCCAGGTCTTGGCAGGAAGTACATACAAAGCAAAGAATGGCATCGAACACTCAAGTTTACGACTCCACTAGCATTAAGGTTTTGGAGGGGTTAGAGGCGGTACGCCTCCGCCCCGCGATGTACATCGGCTCGACCCGTGAGACGGGCCTGCACCACTTGGTCTATGAAGTGGTGGACAATTCGGTGGACGAAGCGCTCGCTGGCTATTGCAACGAGATCAAGGTCACCATCCACATCGACAACTCCTTGACCGTTGAGGATAACGGCCGCGGCATTCCGGTCGACATCCACAAGGAAGAGGGAGTTTCGGCGGCCGAAGTGGTGCTGACCAAGCTCCACGCCGGCGGCAAGTTCGATTCGTCCAGCTACAAAGTCTCCGGCGGTCTGCACGGTGTCGGCGTCTCTTGCGTGAATGCGTTAAGCGAGACCTTGCACCTGGAGATCTGGCGCGAAGGCTACACCTGGGAACAGGACTACGAGAAGGGGGTCCCCAAGGGACGCCTGCAGAAGGTGGGCAAGGCCGGTAAGAAGACCGGTACCCGCATCACGTTCCGCCCGGACCCGACGGTGATGGAGGCCAGCGAGTTCGATTACGACACGCTGTCCGGCCGCCTACGCCAGGTCGCGTACCTGAACAAGGGCCTGAAGATCTTCCTGGCGGATGAGCGCGGCGAGACGCCCAAGGCTCACGAGTTCTATTACGAAGGCGGCATTGCCGAGTTCATCAAGCATCTGAACCGCGGCAAGAACGTCCTGCACGAAAAGCCGATCTACTTTGAAGGCTCGAAGATGCTGCCCAATGGTGGCGAAATCCAAATGGAGATCGCGCTGCAGTACAACGATGCCTATTCCGAGCAGGTGTTCAGCTTCGCCAACAACATCAATACCGTTGATGGCGGAACGCATCTTTCCGGTTTCCGCAGTGCGCTGACGCGGACCATCAACGCTGCCGGTCAATCAGGCGGTTTGTTTAAGGACGTCAAAGAGAACTTGAGCGGCGATGACGTGCGCGAAGGTTTGACGGCGGTGATCAGCGTCAAGGTTCCGCAGCCGCAGTTTGAAGGCCAGACCAAGGGCAAGCTGAACTCCGACATCCAGGGCGATGTTGTCCAGCTGGTGAACCTGAAGTTGGGCGAGTTCTTTGACAAGAACCCGCAAGTGATGAAAAAGATCGTCGGCAAGGCGATCGATGCGGCCCGCGCCCGTGAAGCCGCCCGCAAGGCTCGCGACCTGACCCGCCGTAAGGGAGCGCTGGACGGTGGCGGTCTCCCCGGGAAACTGGCCGACTGCCAGGAGAAGGACCCCACACGTTGCGAACTGTTCCTGGTCGAGGGTGAGTCGGCCGGTGGCACGGCGAAGACCGGCCGCGACCGGCGTTACCAGGCGATTCTGCCCCTGAAGGGCAAGATCCTGAACGTCGAGAAGGCCCGTTACGACAAGATGCTGGGCCACGAGGAAATCCGGACCCTGATCCAGGCGCTCGGTACCGGCATCGGCAAGGACGATTTTGACGTGACGAAACTCCGTTACGGCAAGATCATCATCATGACGGACGCCGACGTGGACGGCAGCCACATCCGGACTCTCCTGCTGACGTTCTTTTTCCGCCATATGCAGGCGTTGATCGATCAGCAGCATATCTTCGTTGCTCAACCGCCGCTCTACGGCATTAAGAAGGGCAAGAAGATCGAGTACATCAAGAACGACGCGGAGTTCACCAAGGAGATTCTGCGCCGGGCGACGGACAACATCACCATCGAAGCTGCCGGGCAAAGCTTGGTGGGAGCCGAGGCACGGAAGTTCCTGGCGCAACTGGATGAGCTGCAACTCGTCACCCGCCGCGTGGAACGTCGGCTGCGCGATGCGCGCGTGGTGGAACTGCTGGTGGATCAAGCCTTGAACCTCGATTCGAAGGCTGACTTCCAGGAACAGGCCAACCTGGAGCCGTTGCTGGCTTCCATCCAGGCCCTGAAAGTGCCAGCCGAGATTCGCCCCGATGAAGAGCATTCCGCTTTCCAGCTGGTCTTCCGTGACAATACGCAGGCCGAACGGCTGGTCAGCGTTGGCCTTCAGGCGACGCCCGAGTACCGGCGTTTGCGTACGCTGGCCAAGCAGATTGGTCCGCTGAACGTTCCGCCCTTTAAGGTGGTGCGGGAAGGCAAGGCCACCGAAACCAAGGAGAACTGGCGCGACCTGCTGATCTTCGTCAAGGAAGAAGGCATGCGCGACGCCAACGTCCAACGCTACAAGGGTTTAGGCGAAATGAACTCGGAGCAGCTATGGGAAACCACCATGGATGCCGAGCGCCGCACCCTGCTCCGGATCGACTTGAAGGATCTTGTGGAAAGCGACGAGATCTTCTCGACCCTGATGGGCGAGGACGTCGAAAGCCGCCGCAAGTTCATCGAAGACAACGCCCTCGACGTCCGCAATTTGGACGTCTAACACTACTCAAACAGCAACGTAAAGTGACCAAAGGGCCTGCCGGAACAATCCGGTGGGCCCTTCTCTTTTTTGGGTGCCGTTTGCGTGTCCTACCCGGATGTTGGTGGCTCGGAACAGAATTGTGCTGTGTCAATACAAAATGTATTGACACGGTCTTTATGTGTTGTATATTAGATACATATAGACCATGATTCACAACAGGATCAGCTTGCTTCGGGCAGAGCGGGGATTGTCGAGGAAGGAACTGGCCGACGCTGTGGGCGTCAACTTCCAGACCATCGGCTACCTG
>JAPKYX010000119.1 GCA_026394075.1 Acidobacteriota bacterium | reverse complement strand
TACGATTCCCGAAGAGTACGAACTGGCGCTGGGCGTGCTGGCCCGGAAGCCGGCACCGCTGGTGATCGTCCAACATCCGCCGAAGCTGGACCCCGGCGAATCCCACGGACCACTGGAGCGCAAGCGGCTGTTGCGCCAAGGGGATAATTCGCTTAGCTTTTACCGTTTGCCTTAGACCCCGTGTTTCTTGTAGAAATGGATCATGCGTAATTGGGAGGTTCGTTAAATGGTTATTTGCCCCGAATGCAAAGCTGAACTGGAAGACTACGACGAAGATGAACTCGACGTCGGTGATGAGTTCACTTGTGACGAGTGCGGCGAGAATGTCCGCGTCGTAAGCCTGGGTCCGCTGGAACTCGAGTCGGCCGAAGAGGACGACGACGAGGACGAAGAAGATGATGACGCGGATGACGATGATGATGACGAAGAAGATGAGGACGACGAAGACGAAGAGGACGACGACTTCGATGAGGAAGGTGAGGGGGACGACGACCGGTATTGATCATCGCCTGCTGGGCCTCCTCGGCCGTGCCGTTCTCCTGGTGCCGGGCCTGGCCATGCTGATGCTGCTGGCCCGGCCCGTTCAGGCGGCCGAGGAATACGCGTTGATTGCGGGTACCGTCTTCCGCGCTTCCGGCCATGCCTTCCCCGGCGTCGAAGTCACGCTTCAGCCGGAACAAGGCAAGGTGCAGAAAACCCGGTCGTCGCCCCGGGGAGAGTTTACATTCCGCGTGCCCCCGAAGGCCGGGCGGTATACTGTCAGTGTGAAGGCGGCGGGTCACCGGAGCGAAAGCAAACCGGTCGAAGTTCAAGCCGATGAACGGGTGGACCTTTCGTTTCTGATGGAGTCTGATAAGTGAACATCAACCGGATTATCCTTGCGGGAATTCTTTGGGCCAGCTGCTTGAGCCAGACCGGCTGGGCCCAAGCACCCCAAACTCCACCCAACAGCACCGCTCCCCCGTTGTTTAAGGGCGGCGAGCGCAAGGACACTGACCCCAATGGCCGCACCGTGGAAGGCACCGTCAAAAACGATGATGACGAGCCGATTGAAGGTGCCATCGTCAAGTTGAAGGACATGAAGTCGCTGAATGTCCGCAGCTTTATCACCAAGGCCGATGGCAAGTACAAGTTCTCCAGCCTGCGCAAGGATGTCGATTACGAATTGAAGGCTGATTTGCGCGGCTCCATCGGGGCACCCAAGATGTTGAGCATTTTTGATAGCCGCAAGCAGGCCATCATCAACCTGAAACTGGAGCCCGCCCCCAAGGACTCCGAGAAAAAAGACGCCGAGAAAAAGTAGTTCCGGCGTCTGTACCAGGAGAACGCCGTGACTCGATTGCTACTCTCTAGCGGACTCGCACTGTTCGCCGTAGCGGCTTCCGCCCAGGAATTTAAGCTGGGCAGCACCGTGACGGATTTCCCCTTGCAGACGCTGACGGGCCAGCCGGCCAGCTATGCGTCGCTGAAGGGCAAGGTGACCGTCGTCGCCTTCATTTCGGTGCAGTGCCCGATCTCCAATGACTACAACGAACGGATGGAAGCCCTCTACCGCGACTACTCGTCCAAGGGCGTCAAGTTCATTTTCGTGAATGCCAACGCCAGTGAGCCTGCCGCCGAAGTGGCCACCCATGCCAAGTCGGCCGGGTTCAGCTTTCCGGTCTACAAGGATCAGGGCAACGCCGCCGCCGACAAGTTTGGCGCGCAGGTAACGCCGGAGACGTTCGTGATGAATGAGGCGGGCGTCGTGCTCTATCACGGAGCTATCGACAATGCGCGCAATCCGGCGCGCGTGACCGCGAAGGGTCTGCACGATGCTTTGGAGGCGGTGTTGAACGGCAAGGCTGTTCCACAGGCTGAGACCAAAGCATTTGGTTGCACCATCAAGCGAGTGCGGAGGAGTTCCTGATGACGCGACGCCAGTCACTGGCTGCTCTGGCCGGAGCATCTGTCTCTGCTGGTCTCACGGCGCAGCCCAAGAAGCTGCCGCTGATGAATGAAGCGGGCTATCTGAAGCTGTTGGCCGGAGCCAAGGGCAAGGTGCTGCTGGTCAATTTCTGGGCCACCTGGTGCGTGCCCTGCCGGGAAGAGATGCCTGCCCTCGCGAAGCTGGAGGCACGGCTGAAGGCCAAAGGTCTGATGCTGGTGACGATCTCGGCCGACGAACCGGAAGACGACGCCACCACTCAGGCATTTCTCAAAAAATCGGGGATCACCGTACCGTCCTATTTGAAACAGGCCGCCAACGACGAGAAGTTCATCAGCTCTATCGAAGGCAAGTGGTCCGGCGCTCTGCCCGCACTTTTCCTCTATGACAAGGCCGGCAAGAAGGCCAACAGCTTCATCGGCGAGACCGATCTGAAGGTGCTGGAAGCCGCCATCACCAAGCTGCTTTAGCTCCTGCTCCCCAGCGCTCCGACTGTGGCTTGGGCATCCGCAGCTCATCGCCTAGAACTGCGAGAAACTGGCGGACACGGCCTTGGCTTTCCGTTCCAGGCTCGGCAGCAGACGCCGAGCTTCCAAGTGGCCGGCGGCCGAGATGCTGCCGTGCTGGGCCATCGAATCGATCATCGAAGAAATGATCGTCGGCGGCACCCCGGACTGCGTCAGCTTGATCAATGACTCCGCGTCCACCTCAAAGCTGTGGGGCATCTTCGCCATGGCCTTCAGGATGACGTTGCCGGCGACGCCGGCCCGACTCAGCCGCACGATGTCGTCGTTGCGGAGCGGCCGTTCCATTTCCACCGTCAACGTCTGTGGGTCGGCCGTGGCTCCCTTGCGGCCGACGGCAAACCGGGGTTCGGCTACCCCGGCAGGCGCGGCCACCGGAGCAGGGGCGGCCGCGCGAGACTTTGGTCCCTTCTTCCACAAAAGGACACCTATCGAGAAAGAACTGGCGGCGAAAAGGAGCACAAACGCCGCCAGTGATGCCCCACGGTCGCGCTGCCAACGGTGCGTCAGTGTCGCACAACGACGGCAGCGATACGGATAAAAACCGACAATGGACAGGAGGAAGGTTGTCAGGCTTTCCCGTGGGATACGCATCAAACTGGATTCACACCGGTGGCAGTTCATTAGCGCTGCTCCCGGCGGCGGACAAAGTAGGTGCCGATCAGCAGTCCACCGGCCAACAGGGACTGCTGCACCGAGGGCGGCTCCGGCACGGCCGTTTCATAGCCCGGCGCATCATCGACCGAAAGAATCCGCAACCCTTGGATTTCGTGATTGTTCGTCGATCCACCAGTTGAACCGGTGAAGCCGAACTTCAGTGTCTTGGGAATCCGGGATGGGTCATTGCCGTAGTAGGCCAACACCTGCTTGTAGGCGTCAAAGTTGTTGATCACGGTCTTGGCTTGTGCTCCTTGGCCCACCTTGAGGATCACCGTGACGGGCAGGTGGCCATGGGGAATCTGGGAGGTGTCCACCAGGATTCGGGCTTCGCGGTAGTTCGCATCGGTGTAGGTCCCCTTGGAGGACCAGCCGTCGCTGAGGCCCTTCTCCTGACGCAACTCCTCCGCCTTCTTCAGCGTCTCCTTGTCGTTCCCGGACAGCTGGTCCAGCTTCTTCTGGTAGATGCTCTCGCGGATGTCATCAGCCTCGTCGAGCAGCTTCTTTTGCTCGCTGGTGACCTTCTCGATCTCGTCGCGGTCCTTACTCGAAGCGTACTCTTCCGCGGCCTTTAGCTTGGCCACCTGGGCCGCTGAAGCTTCGGAGCTGCTGGAGCTCTTCACCTTCGTGCGAATCTCTTCGGCCCGCACCAGCAGTTCGCGTTGGGACTCAGAAAGCTTGCTGAACTTGACGGCATCGTCGTCCCCTGACAGCACCAGGTTGGAGCGGGAGGAGGTCATCAGATCCTTGCTTCCCAGGGCACCCGATGATGTCAGGTAGGCATAGTTGAACTGATCAAAAATGTTCTTGGCGTTTGCTGTGCCGTCGCCCGGTCCGCGGATGGTGACGGTGTTCTTGATAAACCCTAGTCCACCCTGCCGGCCCTCGGTGGGGTTGGCGAAGTTGCCAAACTCATCGAAGCCGATCCCCAACACACCGCCCGCCAGGCCCGCCACGCCGGTGCGCTGGGCGTAGCCCAAGGAGCCGCCGTAGGCCCCGCCCTTGTTGGGCGTCGTGGAGCCATCAAACAGCACCAACGCGAGACCATCGGCCCCCGTGCCGCCCCAAATCGAATAGCGGAACTGAATGTCGAGGCCGTAGCCGAAGGGCACGGCGGTGTTATTGAAGGCGAAGCCCACCTGATTGTTCTGGGCCGACGTCAGGCGGAGAAAGCCGCTACCCGCGGCGTCAATGCCGGTGGCGGCGGTCAGCTGGGCGCTGTTGGTCAACGTCCAGTCAGCGGCTTTCGCGCCACTGAAGTTCTCTTGCAGCAGAACGCTGGCGCCGGGGGAGACAAGCGGTAATCCCAGCAGTATGAGCAGTACTTTTATGATGCCCATGTGGATGCACTTCTCACGCCAGACTGCAACGCATAGAAAAGAAGATGATTAACTCAATGTCTGACGGTCCGGTTGTTCTGTTTCGAGATGGCCCTTGTCCGATTACCTGGTCCAGGTGTTACGAAGCGGGACACCGGGCCGGGGCGCCACCGGAGCGCCCACGCAGCTTCAACCCGCCGGCGCAGAGGAATCGAGGATCTCCAGGATGCAAGTTCCGCGGCCGGACCGTTGGCCCCAGGGCCAACTGATGCTATTCTGAAACGGTGGTGGATGGTTCGGCCCAGCACGGCTGAAAGATCAATCCGCTGTCCCAACCGATTGGATTGTTGGGCAGTTCAGGCTTTCCTTCGATCACTCGCCTGATCTGCACGGTGTCCTTGTAGTGGTGTTGGGGCGGGCAGGCGTTGATTTCGCACGATTCACTACTGACGCGGAGAGGTGCCTGAGTGGTCGAAAGGAGCGGTTTGCTAAACCGTCGTACTGCCTTAAAGCGGTACCGCGGGTTCGAATCCCGCCCTCTCCGCCATTTCCTCCTGGCCGGTTTTCCCCTTGATCACGCAGCCACCTGGGTCCTTTGGGTTACGACTTTCTCCATCTCGTCAGCCCTTGCCAACGCACCCCTCCTGACTGGGCGCCAAAAGTAACAGACAATAGTGAAGTATGAGTGCTACGTCGGCCTCGCTGCCTGAACTGATTCCCTCGGAAGAGGAAGTACGGACGATCCTGGAAGAAACGGGGGCCTTGCGGTACGGCCATTTCCGTTACCCTAACGGGCTCTATTCAAACCTCTACCTCCAGGTGGCGCACGCCATGCGGCACTACAAGACGGCCAAACGGCTCAGCGTCGCGCTCAGCCGGAAGCTGCGCCAGAACAAAGAGATTCGGGCCATCATTCCACAGTTGTCGGTAGTCTCACCGGCCACCGGCGGTTTGCCCATCGCCTACGGCATTGTCGAGGCCTTGGGCGCCAATCAGGTCTATTGGGCGGAAGAGGACATCGAACACAAACCGCAACGGTTCCGGCAGTTCATTCACCCGGAGCCAGGTGAGAAGATTCTGATCGTCGACGACATCCTCCGCTCCGGCACGAAGATCCAGAAGATGTTGGCGCTGCTGGAACAGTACCGGGCGCAGGTGATGGGCATCGCCGTGATGGTCTATCAGCCGACTCCGCTCACTCCGAAGTTTGAGGGTCTGCCTCTCTACTACTTGGCCAAGCTGGACGCGATGTACTTCCAGAGCGAAGAGGAAGTGCAGTTGAAGGATGGCGAAGAAGTAGTCGAGCTTTGGCAGTAGCCGCTCACCTCAACGCTTAGAAAACCAAAAGGGCTGCCCCGTAAGGCAGCCCTTCTTCATGTTCGGTAGTTCGCCCGGGGACCGAGCGGTGGGTCGCCTAGGCGGCCTTCAGGATCTCGCGCAGCCGCTTCGCGACAATCTGCGCTTCACCCGGCTCCAGCATCCACACGCCGATCACCAGCTGTTCCTTGTTCGACGAAGGATTCACTTCGATCGACGGCTCGCCTTCCTTCAGCTTCTTCACCACGTCGGCTACGGAGATCTTCACCTTGCTCTGATCCCACTTGATGCGGGCGTGCGGCACGGCGTTGGCAATCTCAAACTGGATCTGTTCGGTGGCCACGGTGGGGATGCTGCCGACCGAATCGCCGATCAGCTTGACGCGCTTTTCCCACTCTTTCCAATCCGCCGCATGGTCACGCTTGAGGTAGCTCTCAATCGTCACCATCATCGAAAGCAGCTCTTCCTTGTTCACCTTCATACCGCGTCCGATGGCGTCGGAGTTGGGCCAGCCGTTCAGGCGGGCGGCAGAAATCAGGTCCTTGGAGCCCAGCAGGATGCCGGCGGACTGCGGTCCGCGCATGCCCTTGCCACCCGAGAACGTCACCAGGTCGAAGCCCATCTTCACCCACTTGGTCAAGTTGCCCACCGGCGGGACATCCGCCGAGGCATCGTTGAACGTCGGGATCTTGTGCTTTTTGCCGAGCGCAACAAACTGCTCGTCCTTGATCTGGCCGACGTTGTTGTTGGCGTTGAAGAACAGCATCATCGCGGTGTTGGGGTTGACGGCGCGCTCCAGGTCCGCCACCGATTCCACTTCCACCATCTTGATGCCGCAATTGCGCACGGCGTGGTCGTAGCCGTAGCGGTGGCTCTTCTGCACGATCACTTCGGTCTTCATGCCGGTGATGTCGGGCAGCTGCTGCACCTTCTTGATGTCCATGCCGGTCAAGCAGGCGGCCGTGCCGACGGTCAAGGCACTGGAGGCACCGCTGGTGATCATGCAAGCTTCCGCGCCCAGCATCTCGGCGATCTTTTTGCCGCAAGCGTCGTGCAGTTCATTCAGGCGGACAAAGGTCTTGGAGGCATACTCGTAGGCCGCCACCACTTCCGGCATCATCAGCGATGAGGTCAGCGTGGTGTACGTGCCGGCGGCATTGATGAAGGGCTTGACGCCAAGCTCCTTGAAAAAGTCGCGAGTCGGGAGAGATTTGGCGGCGCTTGCCGAAGCCGGGGCCAGGGCACCCACCGCGGCGGCACCCTTCAAGAAGTTGCGTCGATTTGACATGAAGAAAGAATATCAATCTTTCCTATCCTGGTGGCCGCTAGGCCCAATTGCGGGCTTAGGCTTGCTGGCCCCAGGGCAGGCCGGACCATTTGCGCAGGATCAGTTCCACTACATTGAACAGAATCGCGGCGATGATCAAGCCCGGCCAGAGCTGCAGCGTGCTCAGCACACTGCGGCCACCGGAGTTGAACACCGTGCGCGGTTCCGGGTTGAAGCGGCCGCCGGTGTAGCTGGCGATCTGCTTCAGCAGCGCCTCATTGGCGCCGTATTCGGTCAATTCCCGTTCCTCGCGGTAGAAGCCGGTCTCCGGGAAGGCGGGCGTCTCAGCCAGCGGACGGATGCGGAACAGGCCTTGCCGGGCGTCGATGTGGACCCGGCCCCGGTAGGCGCCGGCGGCCACTTTCTGCACGGGCACAGGCTGCTGGAAGCCGCCCGGCCCGAAGGCGTAGATGCCGGGGATTGCGGACGGTTCGGGCACATGGCGGCCCAGGCGATAATCCACCACCAGATCGCGCGTGGCGGGGTCGTACTCAACGCCCACTTCACCCGCGCCAGCATGAGGCAGCAGGTCGCGCAAGATGTTGGCCCAAAAACGGTCAAACCCCGGCCAGCCCACCCACGCTTCCGCCCAACGCGCTTTCGCATCGGAGGTGAAAATGGCCGAGCGGCCCAGCCCAAACTGCCACCGGACCAGCAGCGGATCCTTCTGGTCCGGCTGTTGCCCGGGGACGTTCAAGATGGTCTCGGCCGTCGGCTTCGACGCAAACTTCACATAGCCGCGCAGCGCTGGAGCCTTGGCCAGATCGACGCCATCGAGAATCTCCACTTGCTTGGCGATCAGCGGCGTGATCGCTTTCTCAATCGCGGTGGAGCCGGTGTGTTCCATGACGTCGCGCAGCAGGATCTGTTCCAGGCCCGACGGGTCGTTCAAGAAGTACGGCTTGCCTTTGGAGAGCGTGGCGATGCGTTCGAGATAGGCGCGGTTGACGTCCTGGCCCAGGCCCACGGTGGAGATGGTGATCTTCTGCTGCTGCGCCTCGCGCGCCACCGAGATTGAATCGCCTTCTTCGGAGATACCGTCGGTCAACAGCACGATGTGCTTGAAAGTAGCCTTGGCCGGAACGGCCTTGCGGAAGGCTTCGCTCAGCGCGGGGGCGATCTGCGTGCCGCCGTCGGGCGTAATGCCCGCCACCAGCCGCTTGATCAGCGTGCGGTCTTCCGCTTTGCGGATCGGCACGGCCCATTGGAAGCTGTTGTCGAAGATCAGTACGCCTACCAGGTCCACCGGGCGCAGATTCTCGATCACGCCGATGGCGGCTAGGCGTGCCAGCTCCATCTTGCGGCCTTCCATCGACGACGATTTGTCGATGATCAGCACCACGCAAGTGCCCTCGGGAGTCTTAGGCGGGGCCAGCTTGGCGGGCAGCGCGCGTTCCAGTGGATCTTCGGGGGTGCCGGGTTTCTTTTCGACGTAGACGTTGCGTTCGCCGCCGATCACCACCATGCCGCCGCCCTGCTTGACGTAGTTCTCCACCGCCTGCTTGGTGACGGGTTGCATGGCTTCCAGGTCCTGGTTGTTCAGCACCAGCATCTGCGTGTTGGCCAGCATCGCCTCATTGAATTGAGCAGACTTGGTGACGTCAAACTGGCCCGCCTCGATGGTCCGCATCAAGTGGACGTCCGTGCCATCCGGGTCCTGCGAGACATAGAGCAGCTTGGGCCGGCGCAGCGTGATGGCGCGGGCAAATTCCACTTCACCCAGATCACCGGCGCGCAGCTTGCCGCCCATCATGATCGCTCCGGCGACGGACATGGCCGCTTGCGCGCGCACGAAGTTTTCGCCGGCTTCGAGCGACACATTCGACACGGCCAGCCGTTGTCCTTCCGCCGTGATCTCGAGCTCCCCGGTGGCTTTGCTCGGGCTCATCACGCGCAATTCGATGGCGAAGCGCTCACCCGCAAACGCGATGGTGGGCATGTTGACAGCTTCCAGGCGCAACGACGGGCGCGTCCGGCCGCTGAGCGGGTAGACGTCCACCGGAATGCCCAATTCCTTGGCCTGCCAGGCGGCGCGCGTCACGCTGCCTTGATTTTCGTGACCATCCGACATCAGCACAATGCGCGGAATCATCGATTCCGGCAGCGTGGCGCTGGCCTCGCGGATGGCTGATTCCAGATCCGTGCCTTGGCCCGGCTCACCAGCCGTGTACTGGAGCTTCCAAGTGCCGGAGTGTTCGGCATTCACTGCGGGCCGAGTGGAGCGCGCAAATGGCACGATGCGCATCCAGTGGCGGCCTCGCGCGCTTTCGAGTTTGTCGGCAATCTCAGAAGCCTTCTTCAAATCGGCGGCGGAGACACTGGCCGAGGTATCCACCAGCACCGCGACGGCGGACTTGGTTTCCGACACACTGATGCGCGGTTCCGCCAGCGCCAGCACGATCGCCATCAGCGACAGCGCTTTCAGCGCCAGGCCGATCGACTGCTTCAGGTCCAGCGCCGTGCGCCGCCACGTCCACCAGCCCCAGGCCAGCGGGACCAGAGAGAGCAGCAACAACCAGGGGCGTTCAAAGGTCATGAAGCCTTCCTTAGAGCCGGTGCCACCGGGCGATTTCCAGCACGGAACAGCCGCCGGGCGCGGCCGAACAGGATCCACTCAGCAATCAGACCCGCGCCACCCAGCAGCGCCAGCCACTGCCAAAGATCTCGTGCGACGGGGGAGGATTCCAGCGCCACCGGGACCCCGGTAACGGCCTTGGGCGGGGCTTTCCACGTGCCGGAGGCGACATCGGGCAGCGTCAGCGAATAGACATGTTCCTGCTTGCCGTCGTTGACGCGAACCACGCCGGGCGCGCCGCTAAAGAAGCGCAGCGTCTGGCCTTCAATGGTGAAGGGCACCGCGCGGCCGCCATCCATGGTCACCTTCACCGTGCCGGGCGCCGGAACGCTGTCCAGCGTCAAGGTCTGCCCGCCAGCCGATCCGGCGTTGAGTTCCCAGCGCAGGAAAACTTCCGGCGACAACCAGCGCAGGATGTTGGCAAACAGCAGCGGCGTGGCCAGCTCAAACTTCAACGCCGACCGCATCGGATGGAACCCCAATGCTACGAGGCGTGCCGACGGCCGTGCGAGCGCAGCTGCTCCGCCCGATACCTCGGCAATCACCAGATCCTCGGGCTTGGTCGTGAACAGCGAAACTTCATCCAGCTTGATGTCACGCGTGTGCAGACCCGCGCCAATGGCGTTGTCATTCCGCCAGCGCGTCAGCGTAGCGCCCTGCTTGGTTGCGGTCACAGCAATGGGCGTGCCATTGCGCGGCGGGTTGATCCAGATGGCGGCTGCTTTGGTGGGCGGGGCAGCCGCAAAGCGGTCCAGCACCACTACCGCGGCGTCGGTGGTGGGTGAATATTCAGCGGTGGGCCGGTAGCTGGTGTCAAAGCGCGGATGGCCCGAAAACACTGGCTTCAGCAGCTCCGGCTCGTTCGAATAAACAGCCACCTTCACGGCGTTCTGCGTCGGAATCTCGATCACGGCGCGGTCGTCATCCGGGAAGTTGTCGTTCACCTGGATGCGGGTCTCGAGCAACCCAGCGGCCTGCGTGCGCAGGTCGAGCGCAAAGCTCTGCTCACTGTTGGGGGCGATGGTCAACTGGCGCTGGCCCACCAAGCCGCCGCCGAACAGCACCACCACCGGCACCAGGCGCAGCCGTGCGCCATCATTGCGGACCGTGCCGTAGACTTCCCACACCTTCTCGTCATTGGGCGAACGCCGCAGTCCGATCTTGCGGAGGCCCACGTTCTCTACCGTGCCCTTTACTGGCAGTACCCGGAGGTTGGTGACGGAGTTGGCAAAGCCATCGTCCTCATCACCGATGCGGCCGGCTCCGGCATAGACAATCTCGCCCGCGCGATGGTCTTGCACTTGCTGCGCCTGCTTGGCGAAGCGCAACGCATCGCCCATGCGCAAGGAACCCGCCGCTGGTTGGGTGAGCGAGATGGCTTCATCCACCACCGCCAGATTCGATTCAAACGCCGTGGCGGCCGTGGATAGCGTATCGGCCCTCACCAGCATCACGCGATCGCCCTTGGGCACCGCCTTTAGCCACGCCTTAGCCGCCACTCGCGATTGATCCATCAGGCGGCCCTGCGGCACGCGAGCATTCATGATCGCCGAAGTATCGAGGATCAACACGTGATCCCGCGTTCGCTGAAATGGCGAACCCCAACGCAGTTGCGCCAACGCCAGCAGCAAACACAGCAGGCTCAAGATCTGCAGCAGCAACGACCACGGCTGCTGGATCTTGCGGCGGTGCTGCATTTCACTCGGCGCATCGGAGTGGGTCCAGAAGCGCAGGGTAGCCACGCGATGCTTGTGGCGCGTCCGGTCCAGGAGATACAGCGCCGACACAATGCCCGAGACTCCGGCAAACAGCGCCATGAACTCGAGCAGCGACAAGTTGAACAGGAACATTTAGGCGACGCCCCGCGATCTCACCATCGGCCCGAAAATAGCGTCTTCGACCGGCATGGAAGTGGAGAGGCCCACGTACCGGCCACTGTTGCGCAGCGCGAGAAGCCGCAGTTTGTCGGAGTACTCGTCAAACGACCGCGTGTAACGCTCACGGGCTTCTTCATCAAACGAAATTTGCAAGTGGCCGCCCGATTCAGCGTCCATCAGGTCCAATTCGCCATCCCAGGGCGGCGTCCGGTCTTCTTCTGACCAGACCTGGATCAGTGACAGCTCATGCCCGAAGTCCGCCAAATACTGCAGCGGCTTTTCGACGTCCGCGTCATCGAGGAAATCGGAAACCACGATCACCAACCCGCGCTGCGGGTACTCGCCGATAAACGACTTGCAGACCTTCATCAGATTGGTGGGCCCACCGGCGGGCAGGGCAGTCAGGTAATCCACAACGGGCGAAAAACGGTGACGGCCGCCACCGGAAGTGGACGGGTCCAGCAGATGGTCGGTGAAGGGTTGAATCAGAATCGTGTCCAGGCGCACAAGCCCGACATAGGCGAGAGCGGCGGTCAGCCGGCGGGCATAGTCAAACTTCGTGAGACCCTTATCGCCCAGCGTCATGGACTCACTGACGTCCAGCATTAGCCGCACCGGAACGCGCGGCTCAATCTGGAACATTTTGAGGAACATCTTTTCCAGGCGCATGTAGGCCCGCCAGTTGACGGCCCGCAGGTCGTCCCCCTGGTGGAAATTGCGATGGTCCAGGAATTCCTGGCCGGGGCCGGAAAAGCGCGAGGGGTTATGTCCGCCCACGAGTCCGGGGAAGGACTTGGCCCACCGAATGGTCAAGCGTTCCAACCGTTCCAGAAAGGCACGGTCAATCAGAGGCGAAGCTGCGCGACCGGCGGCCATGTCGCTTTACTTCGCCGTCGGAATGCTGGCGATAATCTGGTCGAGCACGGTCTCCGGCGTCTGGCCGTCGGCGTGAGCATCGAAGTTCAAGATGATGCGGTGCCGCAGCACGCCCTTGGCGACGTCGCGTACCTCATCGGTGGACAACTGGAAGCGTCCACGCATCAGTGCCAGCACGCGGCCGCACTCGATCAACGCCTGGGCGCCGCGCGGGCTGCTGCCGTAGCGGACGTACTTGGTGGTCGCGGCATGCGCCGTTGGTGTGCCGGGTTGCGTGGCCATCACCATATCCACGGCATAGGCGCGGACATGCGGGGCCACCAGGACGTCGCGGCAAACCTTACGTAGTTCGAGAATGCCGTCGCGGTCGATCTGCGTTTCCAGGTTCTGCTCTTCGCGCTGGATAGTGAACTCGACAATGCGATCCAGGTCGGCCCGGTTGGGGTACTGGACCAGGATCTTCATCAGAAAGCGATCGAGCTGCGCTTCGGGCAGCGGGTAGGTGCCTTCCATTTCGATCGGATTCTGCGTCGCCATCACCAGGAACGGGCTTTCCAGGTGGTGCGTCGTGACGCCACTGGTGACCGTTCGTTCCTGCATTGCTTCGAGCAGCGCCGACTGCGTCTTGGGAGTGGCGCGATTGATCTCGTCAGCCAGGACGAGGTTCGAGAAGATAGGTCCGGCTTGGAAGCGGAGGCTCTTGCCGCCGCGGTCATCGGTTTCCATGATCATGCTGCCGACGATGTCGGCGGGCATCAAATCAGGGGTGAACTGGATGCGGGAATACCTCAGATGGAGCACGCGGGACAGGGTCCGTAGCAGCGTAGTCTTACCCAAGCCCGGCACGCCCTCCAGCAGGACGTGACCTCCGGCGAGCAGGCAGATGATGACGCCATCAACTACCTCCGTCTGCCCGACGATGACCTTGGCAATTTCGCTGCGAACCTGATTGAGCCGCGTGACGGCTAGATCGAGCACTGAATCGGCTGACACCCTGACATTCTAACAGGCGTGTTTCGATTTGCTGAGAGCCACACCTAAAAAGGTGCTGAAAAAAGCCTTAGGCTGCGGGGGGGAAGACCATGTGTGAGGGGTCGGTCCCATGCGCGGCGCAATGTTCCAGGTAAAGGCGGCCGTAGCTGGCGGTGAGGTAGTCGTTCTCGGTAAAGCCCAGTTTGCGGGCCGTCGAGTCTATCCAGGACGCGGGGCCTTCAATTTCGATGTAGTCGCCGATGGGCGTTTCATCCAGCACCACGACGCCCGGGTCGCCCAGCCGAGTGTACTCTGTCCGGTACTTCTCGTAGCGGAATCGGGCCCGGTACCCCAAGCGTTCAAAGATGAACAGGGCGGCCGGCAGGCTTTCCACGCCCACCTCCACTTCCACCCGGCTCTTGTGACGGTCCACTGTGGCTGGACCCTTGTAGGTGAGGATCACCTGGTTGTTCGCCTGCCGGAGCCGCAAAATCTCCCCTTGGGACCGCAGATGGTTTTCCGTGCTGTCGAGAATCAGATTCGCCTCAAAATGCCGGGGCGTGCGAATGGCGAAACCCTTATTGGTCAGAAGGGCGCCCGCATACTTGGCGGAGTGGACTCGAACCTTTACTTCGGTTTCGGTCGGTGTAGCCGTCATGGTCTTCAGATAGTAACGCGGCTGACATGGCCCGCGGCGGCCTGAGGCAAACAAAAGGCTCCCGCGAACCCGGATGGATTCACGAGAGCCCAAGGTGTCAGGTTTCTGAGTGCGCCTTTAGGGTTGGCAGGACTCCGTCAGCGTATGGGTCCGCGAGCCATCATTACCGATACCGCGCAGCAGTTCGTCAAACGTTTGCAGTGGGACCGGATTGCCGCCTTTGCCGGAGGCCGGGATTGCGGCCCAACGGTCCAGGGCACTCAGCGCGGTCACCGCAGAGGAATCGTCCGTGGCGGGAACTCCCGGCGCTGTCTCGGCGTGTCCCACCGGGATGCACAGCGCCGGATGATCAAATGGAGCCCGTTCAAACTTCACTCGATCATCGGTGAGCGCCTTCAGGAAGGCCACTACCTGGGTCCGTTCCGCCGCATTCAACCGGATGGCTCCGATGCCGGGGCCCAGGTTGGCTCCACCAAAGTCACCTTGACGGCTGTAGAAATCCACCACCTGCTCCAGCGTTGCCTGACCGCCGTTGTGGAAGTAAGGGCCGGTCAGCTCGACATTGCGCAAGCCCGGCGTCTTGAAGGTGCCGTCGGCAGCTCCTGGGCGATTGGGGTTCAGCAGGGGGATGTTGAAGCCATCCGTGCCACCCAGTCCCACGTCTTCGGTGATGGGGCTGACGCCGATCCGGAAGAAGCCCAGGTCGTTGGGGTCGCCAGGGTTGACGTTGTTGGCCGCAGCGCGAGTGAAGGACGCGGCGGTGAGCTCGGGTCCAACGTGGCAGCGGGTGCACTGGGAGCCGCCACCGCGAAACTCCGCCAAGCCCTGCTGTTCAAGCGCCGTTAAGGCTTGTGTGTTGCCCTCCAGAAACTGATCCAGGCGCGTCTGGTCCGAGATCAGCGTCGATTCATAGGCCTGAATGGCCAGCCCAAAGAACAGCGCAAAGTTGTATTCGATCTGGCGGAACTCATTGGAGTTGCTCGCCGCCGCCGCGGCCTTCAGGATGGAACCGCTGGCGTCGACAATTTGCCCTCCGCCCCAGTATTCCGGCTGGAATGCATCCTGGATCAACTGCTGATAGCTGTACTCGCCGCGCAGTCCGTTGCCATCGGGGTTGGCCATCTCACCCAGCACGCTGTCGTCGGTGGCCACTTTCTGCCGCCCCAGTGGCGTCAAGGCCAGCATCTTCTTGCCCAACTTGGGCCAGTTCCGGCCGTTGTAGGACATCTCCGTGGCATTTAGGGCCGGGCCCACCGCTTGTGAAGCAAGGCTGGCATTGTCCATGCGGACCCGTTCGGGCTGCAGTCCGTTGGCCGAAGCGATCAGGACATTCAGGCCCGTATCGGAATCACCAAACGGTGTGTTGCCGGAAAAGATGCGGCTCGCGCGGCCATCCCAGAAGTTCCGGACATTCAACACCGCGTTGATCACCGAGGGCGAATTGCGGTTGGTGGCCTGGCGCAACTCCAACCCCGCCAGACTGGTGGGCGCGGCGGAACTGATGGTGGCACCATCGTCGGTATGTGCGCCCGGCACCACATCAAAGAACGTCCGGTGCACCACTCCGGCCGATCCGGCCACCACGCGGTTGTCCCGTAGGACCGCCGAATTGTTGTTGTTGGGATTGGATAGCTGCCGGAACGGGAAGTCGCCGGAGGTCAGGGTGCGGTTGCCGGACAAGGCCGTCACGGTGCCGGGCGGGTTGGCCAGTTGATTCTGGATCCGGTGGTCCGCGCCGGCATGGAAATGGCAGGTGGCGCAGGCGGTCTGGCCGTCACTGCCCACTTGCGAATCCCAGAACAGCGCCTTGCCCAGCGCCACCAGCGCTGCCTCATTCCGGACATATTTGGCCAGGTTGGTTGGCTTCGGCACCAGCGCCGTCCGCAAGGGTGCGACGTTCCCCGGCGCTGGACCGCCACCCCGTCCTTGAGCGGCCGCCGTGGCGCCCGTCAGCACAACCACCGCCAGCCACGCGGCCGGCCGGATCAACGTTTGGCAATTCATGGTAATTGCTCCTTCATTCCCTACATCTGCCTTGGTGCCGCCGTCCCTGAACCTTCTTGGAAGTTGGTCCAGCAGCACTGGCTATAGGAACGCAAGCCCGGCGGCGGCGGTGTCGCCGGACTGAGTAAAGCTTTGGGACACCCGCCAGTAGTTTGCAAAGAAATGTAAAGGATTGAAAACAAATCTTGAGGCCATCCGTTCCAGCACTCTGGAACCCGCCTGCCGCCTTGATGTTCTTAATCTCGTTAACAAAGCCCTCACCAGCCGCTCACGAAGCGGGAAAAACTGGCTCCGATTCGCGGGCGCTCAGCGAGGTTCCGCCGTAAAGCGGTAACCGGTGCCGCGGATGGTGAGGATGTACTTGGGGAACTGCACATTCTCTTCCAGCTTTTGCCGCAGCCAGGCGATGTGCACGTCCACCGTGCGCGTCGAGACATTCGGTTGGTACTCCCAGACGTGTTGCAGAATCTCTTCCCGGCTCAGCACCCGGCCGCGATGGTCGATCAAGTGGCGGAGCAGATGCAGTTCCTTGCCTGTTACCGGCACCACTTGTCCATCCCGCAATACTTCGGCCTTCTCAAAATCCACTTCCACCTTGCCGAACTTGAAGCGGAGAACGGGCGTCAGGTTTTCCTTGTGCACGCGCCGCAGCAGCGCCTCAATGCGGGCCAACAGTTCGGACGGATCAAAGGGTTTGGCCACATAGTCATCTGCACCCAATTTCAGACCCACCACGCGGTCCACCACCTGCGCACGGGCGGTCAGCATGAGAATGGCCACATCGGACCCCAACTGGCGCAACTCCCGGCAGACGTCGTAGCCGTTCTTGCCCGGCAGCATCACGTCCAGCACAATCAGATCGAAGGAATCGCTGGTGGCTTTGGCTAAGCCCGCCGGGCCGTCATGGGTGACGGTCACCGTGTGCCCCTCCGCGGACAGCAGGTCCGCCAAGGTCAGCGCCAAGTCCCGTTCGTCTTCAACCAGCAGAATTCGCGAACTCATCCATTCCCTCAGTCACGGCCGGCAAGCGAACAATGAACTCCGCGCCGGTGGCCGCGTTGGCCGGCGGGCTGTGCAGCGTGATGGTGCCGCCGTGCGCCTCCACAATCCGCTTCACCAGGCTTAAGCCCAGGCCCGTGCCGTGGATCTGATCTTCCAGCGCCAGCCGTCCGCGATAGAAGGGCTCAAAGATCAGCTTCGCTTCCGCCGCACTGACGCCGGGGCCCCGGTCCGACACGCGTATCTCGATCATCTCATTGCCGGCCCCCCCGTTCAGCTCGGTTGCGAGACCAATCCACCGCCCACTGGAGCCATACTTGGCCGCATTGGTGAGCAGATTCACCAGCGCATGCTCCAGCGACACGTAGTCGCCCCGGATCCAGGCCAGTTCGGCCGCGGGCGAGATCGTTGCTTCAAACTGGCATTCCGCGGCCGCCATCGCGCTGGCCGCCGAATCCGCGGCTGCCGACAGCAGACCTTCCAGCGGGAACGGCTCCATCCGCGTGACACTGCGTCCGGCTTCGGAATTGGCGAACCGCAGCACTTGCTCCACCATCTCCACCAGCTTGCCGGTCTGGTTCTGGATGATCTGGCCGTAGCGTTCCGCCTGGGCCGTATTGCCGTGCCGGACCACCCCCGTCACCAGATTATGCGCCGCCGTGCGCATGACGGTTAACGGCGTGCGCAGCTCATGCGAGATGCTGGCCACAAACTCCATCTGCATGGCGGCCAGTTGTTGCGCCCGACGGGTAAACCAGACCAGCGCACCCACGGTGGTCAGCATCAAGAGCAGCAAGGTGCTGATGAGCACGATGTTGCGAATCCGCGACTGGCGAATCAGCGCTTCAATGGATCCGGCTTGGTGACGCGTCGCCAGCACCCATCGCGCCCGGCCTTCGTCGGCGGAACGGCGGGGGCCGGTTCGCTCCTCATCACGGGCCGGAGGTGGTGGGCCGGCATCCGGTGGCCGGTCGCGCCGGGGCGGCCGTCCGCCTCGACGGAACGAAAACGGCGAGATGTCCAGCAAGCCCACGGTGGCATCGGCGCTCGCTCCAATCGGCTGCGTGCGACCGGGATCAGAACGGAAGATGGCCACCTCCGGCGCATCCCGCAACACAACATCCACCGAATACGGCAGACCGTCGCTATCGCCCAGGTGGCGACGCAGCAGCTCCGGCAGGGTGGTCGAGCGGATGACGGCCAGATCCAACTCAAAGATCAGCCATTCCAGTTCGCGCGGCCGGCCACCGTCCGGCTCCGGGCCAAAGTAGGGGAACTCCAGCAACCCCGGACTTTGGCGCATGGGCCGCGGCCGGCCCTCGGCGTCGCCCGAAACACGGGCCTCCAGTTGCCTGCGCAGCTCTGCCCATTCGGTGGGCCAGTTGATGGTGCGGTAGGTGGCGGAGCCCGGGTCCAACTCGCGCAACTCCAGCGTGTCGCCGGTACGAATGGCCCGCGCCACCCGGGCAAACGGCCATTCCCCGCCGCCTGAATCCCGCCAAGCGAGGTAACGCCGCAAAGATTCAGCCTCGCGTTCCGCGGCGGTGGGCGCGGGTTGATCGCGCGGTGGCTCGGGAAGTCCTAACGCCCGGGTCACCCGCTCGATCGGCTCAGTGAAGTCGCGGCTCACCCGATCCAAGCCGACGCGCAACTGGCGGCGCACCCGCTCGCCTTCCGTTTGGCTGACCCGCAGGATCGAGCGGAACTCCAGCACCGCCAAGGCCACCGACGACAGCACCAGCACGGACACAAAGGTCCAAGCAAGAAGCGTCTGTCGGCGCGTGCGGCTCACCCTTCAAAAGGTAACGCGACCGCACCGGATCGTGTGCCAAGGCTTCGTTAATGGCCGGTGAAGTTTGTTAAGCGGATGCGTTCCGGCGGTGCTCTGTCGCCATTCTGAAACCAACAAATCATCGAACATTATTCGTCCCCCGGCCGGGCATTGCATCACAGTAAAAGTGCGTATTCATTCGTTTTCATCTCAGGTCTGCTTGTCAGCGGTTTTGGTCTTCTTACTGGGCGGTGCCGATGTCGCCTGGGCGCAAAGTCAGGCGATCGACGGCAACATAGAAGGCGTCGTGCGGGGGCAAGACGGAGTAGCGTTGGCCGGGGCGGCCATCAAGGTGGCCAATCTCGGAACCGGCTTGACGCGGGAAGCGGCCACGCTGGATCAAGGCCAGTTTCGCGTCGCCCTGCTGCCACCAGGCATCTACTCGGTCACCGCCAGCAAGTCAGGATTTTCGAGCGAGGTGCGTAATCAGGTGCGACTAGGCACCGGGCAATCGCTAACGTTGAACTTCTCTTTGCCAGTAGGCGAAGTAGCCACCACGGTGGAAGTGAAGGAAGAGTTGCCCGCCGTTGAGGTAGGCCAGACGAGTGCGGTCTCGAACCTCTACACGGAGCGTGAAGCGCGCAACTTGCCCACCGCGGGCCGCAGCTTGCTGGACTTCTTTGTGCTGAACCCGGCCGTTAATGCGCCGCCGCTTTCCACCGGTGGTTCTGGCACCGGGACGCCCAGCATCTCTTTCGGTGGACTGGGCTTCCGGCAGATTAATGTCGATGGCGTGTCGAACAACATCCAAGGCGGGGCGCGCAATCTGGTGATCAGCCAGGAATCGATCGGCTCGTTCCAGTTGGCCAACAACTATCCGGCGGAGTTTGGCCGCCAAGCGGCCGTTTTGATGAACTCGTTCACGCAGTCGGGCAGTAATCAACTGCATGGGTCCGGCTTCCTGTTCACGCGGAACAAAGTTCTGTCCGCAGTCCCGTTTCTGTTGGCCCCGGGTGCCAAGGCACCGGAGTTCTTTCGCTACAACTTCGGTGGCACTGTGTCCGGTGCCATCATCAAGAACAAGGCGTTCTTCTTTGCCACTTATGAACGCTGGACGCAGGATCTGCCCGTGATCTCCACGTTTGGTGGCGCGCAACAGGCGCAGATTGGCCAGCAATTGGGCATCGCGGCGGAGAATCTTGGTACCTTCACCACCACCTTCCGGGCGCACACCACCACCGGCAAGGTGGACTGGGAACTGAACCGCCGCAACCGGCTCTCGGCGCGCTACAACTTCTACTTCGACCGTGAATCGCCGCTCCAGGGTGGGCTACAGTCCCGCGAAGTTTCGACGCGCTTTGACGAAGCGCCCCATTCGTTCACGACGCAGTTGGTGACCACCGCATCGCCCACGCTGCTGAATGAAGCGCGCTTCCTGTTCGCCACCCGCGGCATCGAGAATGGCGTCTTGAAGCCGCTGAGTCCGCAGGTGACCATCCAAGGCATCGGCAGCTTCAACGGCAATGCCGATGGCGTGTTCTCCTCGCGCGAGCAAGGTTTCCAGTTCATCGACAACGTCAGCTGGAACAAGGGTTCACATGCCATCAAGGCCGGGCTTGACATCCTGCCGGTCCAGTTCCGGGAGCGGACGCGTAATCTGAATGGGTCGTTCACCTTCGCTGGCCTGCCGGCGGTGGCCGGTAGCCGTGCCGCCCTAACGCCCCTGCAGCCCTACCTAGCCACCGTGGGCCGCACCGTGGACCCAGCGACCAACGCGCCCTACACCTATAGCCAGTTCACCCGCGCCGTGGGGCAGGAGTTCTACACGGCCCGCGTGATCAACCAGGGGTACTTTGTGCAGGATGACTGGCGCGTGACGCCCACGCTGAAGATCAACCTGGGGTTGCGGTACGAGCTATTCTGGCGGCCCGAAGGCATTGCCAACCCGGACTATCCCGCCACCGGCAGAATCCCGCAGGACAAGAACAACTGGGCCCCGCGCATTTCAGCGGCCTGGGATCCGTTCGGCAAGGGCAAGTCCGTCATCCGCGCCGGCTATGGACTCTACTACAACACCACCGTCGCCCAGACCTTCAATACCTTCCTGCGTGGCAATGGCCGCGAAGTGCGCAATGTCACCATCACCGGAACCCAAGCCGGAGCCCCCGCCTTCACTCTGGGCGCGGTGCCCGGCTTTACCGGTGGCACGCCGCAGATCTCAAACCTGAATGTCTTCGCGGACAAGTTTTCTGATCCGATGGTCCACAGCTACTTTGCCGGGTTCGACCAGGAGTTCGCTGCCGGACACGCGCTCTCGGTGCAGTATCTCGGCAACCGGGCGCGAAATCTGCCGCTGGCGCTGCTGAGCAACCTGCGGACCACTGGCCAACTGCCCGATGGCCGGACGCTCTACGGTGGCACCGCCAATCGCCCCGATGCCCGTTTTGGCAACATCTTCACCACCGCCTCGCAGGGCTACCAGAACTTCAATGGCCTGCTGGTCACGGTCACCCGCCGTCTGCGGAACGGCCTCAGCTTCCAGGCCGGTTATCTCTATCAGGATGTCCAGGGCGTGGCCTACGTCAATGGTGCCGGAGCCTTCACGAACTTCGGTGCCACGTCCGTATCGGCGGCCCCGGAGAACGCTGCGTTCGACCGAGGCCCGGGCGACTTCAACCAGCCGCACCGTTTCACGCTGACCGGGGTCTGGGAGCCTCGCTTGGCTCGCCTGCAAGGCTTGGCCGGGCAGTTGGTGAATGGCTGGCAGCTCTCCACCCGGACCGTGGCGCAATCGGGCTTGCCCTTCTCTCCCGTAACCGGGCAGGACAACAACGGCGATACTCAATTCACTGACCGTCCCGTGGGCCTGGGTTACAACTCCGCCCGCCTGCCCACCTACGCCACGGTGGACCTGCGCCTGACCCGCAGTTTCAAAGTCCGCGAATCGGGTCGCATGGAATTCGTGGCCGAGGTCTTCAATGTTTCCAGCCGGTTGAACGTCACCAACGTCAACCGGACGTTTGGCCCTAACGCGACACCCAACGCCAACTTCAACGCCCCCACCGCGGTCGAGACTTCGCGTCAGTTCCAGTTGGCCGTCCGTTACTCTTTCTGACGCTCGCGCTCAGGCCAGTGGCTTGCCGATCAGGTTCGCTTCCAGGTAGGAAGAGTCTGGCCGGATGCGGAAGCGGCCGTAGCAGAGCAGGCGCAGAATGGGCGTGGGCCGCAGGTACCAGCTGGCCCAGCTGAGCGGGGTGTCGCCGGAGCTGTCGCGGGCGTCCACTTTGGCTCCGGCATTCAGCAGACGCTGGATGGTCTCTTCGTCACCAAAAGCCGCCGCGCGATGCAGCGGCGTTTCGCCTTTGGTGCGGCAATCCCGCATGAAGCCGCCGGTTTCGACGCCGGGTTTGGTGGCCACGTTCGGGTCAGCACCTTGAGCCAGCAACACTTCCACCACGCGGTTGTAGACCACCGGCTGTGTCTTGCACAACGCCGCGTGCAAGGGAGTCTCGCCCGTATCCGGAAGCGGGACGTTGGGGTCGGCACCTTGTTCCAGCAGGAACTGCGCCAGCCGCCAATGGCCGTGGTAGCAGGCACCATTCAGGTCCAGGTTCTCGCCCAGCGTCTCGATCCGCTCGCCTTCGGCCAGCAGATAGCGCATGGCGCTGACGTCGCCGTAGTAGGCGCACCACTGCAGCAATGACGTACCCTCGACATCGGTCGCGGTGGCTTCACCACCTTCGGCCAAGTAGTCGAACACCAGGTCCGTGCGGCCCTCGGTGATCCGGTCCATCAGCAGCATGGCGGTACTCCTTTCAGCGGGCTATTTATAGGCGATCGCGGCGCTGGACGGCCCAGCGAGATGGATCACTTCGAATCGCGTGAAGCCCACCTCGGTGCACCAGCCGCGGAAGTCGGCGCCGCTGTAGTCAAAGGCCCCGCCGAACTCAATCAGCATGTTCAACGACATCAGCAGCCCGCCCAGATTCGTGCGGCGCGCATCATCGATTAAGGCCTCGATCACCACGAATGCACCGCCCACCGGCAATGCGTCGTAGGCTGCGCGGATCAGGTGCATCTTCTTTTCCAGGTCCCAATCATGCAGGATCATGCCCATCGTGATCAGGTCGGCCTTGGGCAGCGGCTGGTTGAAGAAGTCCACCTGGCCCGTGGCGACGCGATCGGAAAGCCCGGCGCGGGCGATGGCCGCCTGGGCAATCGGCTCCACCGGCGGCAGGTCGTAGGACGTGCACTGGATATGCGCGTGCCGCTTGGCCACTTCGACGCTCAACAGACCGGTGGCGCCACCGATGTCGCACATCGTCTTGAAAGGCGAGAAGTCGAACTTCTCCGCGAACGCCTCAAAGTTCATCCGGGACAGGCCGGTCATGGCCCCCATGAACTGCTCCAGGCGAGCTGGTTCCTCGTAGAGGGTCTCAAAGACACCCTTCTGCCCGTGCTTGGTCTCATTCTGCGGCTTGCCAGTCCGCAGCGCCTCCGGCAGGTCGTGCCAGAACTTGAACAGCCGCGCATTCAACATCTCCAAAGCGCCGCCGATGTAGCGCGGGCTCTCCTGCCGGAGATAAAGCGAGCTGAGCGGGGAGTTCGCGTAGAGCGCCTCTTCCCCATCGCCGTCGCGCTCCAGGATGTTCATCGCCACCAGCGAATCAAAGAAGTCGCTGATGCCGCGCGGGTGGAGCCCAATTTCGGCCCCCAGTTCTTTTCCGGTGATCCGGCGATCAGCGAGTTGAGTGAAAACTCCAAATTCGACGGCGGTCAGCAGCACCTTCGACGACCAGAAGGCCAGGGCCGTTTGCAGAATCGGAGCGGGGTCAAGAGTAGCCATTGCTCCAGAAAGTTTACCAGCGCCGGGCGGATCTCCGATGATTCCGGGCCGGATTGCGGAAAATTGTGGGGCTGCCGGCGAACCTTTTGGCTCCCAGGACGTTATGCTCTCAAGAGATATGTTCAGGCTACGCTTCACCACCATCCTGGCCCTCGCCACCGGCTGCCTTTGGGCCGCTGAAGGCGATGGCCCCGCACTGTATCGCAACCCCACCATCAACAAGACGCACGTGGTGTTTGAGTACGCCAATGACCTCTGGATCGCGGCCCGCACGGGAGGTGCCGCGACGCGCCTCACCACCGGACCCGGGGCCGAGACCAACCCGATGTTCTCGCCCGACGGCACCACCGTCGCCTTTACGGGCCGCTATGACGGCAGCGTGGATGTGTTTGTGGTCCCGGCCAGCGGCGGCGTGCCGAAGCGCCTGACCTGGCACCCGGGTGCCGATGTGGTGGCGGGCTGGACGCCGGACAACAAGCGCGTTCTTTTCTCCTCCAACCGCGCCTCCGTCTCGCCACGTTACCAGGAGCTGTACTCCGTTCCGGTAGACGGCGGGCCGGAAGAGAAGCTGCCCGTTCCAGTGGGCTATGAGGCGGCGTTCGCGCCCGATGGCAAGCGGATGGCCTACGTCCCGATGGGCCGTGCCTTTGATGCCTGGAAGCGCTATCGCGGCGGCATGACGACACCGGTCTGGATTGCCGATCTGGCCACTTCCAAAGTAGAGAAGATTCCGCGCGACAACTCCAACGACTATTGCCCCATGTGGTCCGGTGGCAAGGTCTGGTTCCTGTCGGACCGTGAAGGTAAAGTGTCGCTCTATAGCTACGACCTGGGGTCGAAGAAGGTGACGCGCGCGGTCGAAAACAAGGGCATGGACTTCAAGTCTGCCTCTGCTGGCCCCGATGCGCTGGTGATTGAGCAGTTCGGCGCGCTGCACCTTTATGACTGGAAGACCTCCAAGCTGGCACCCCTCAACGTGACGGTATCGGGCGATCTGGCTGAAGTGCGGGAGCGGTTTATCCCGGTGGGTAGCCGGTTGAGCAATGGTGCGATTTCGCCCTCCGGCGCCCGTGCCGTGTTTGAGGCGCGCGGCGAGATTATGACCGTGCCCGCCGACAAAGGCGACGCCCGCAACCTGACCAACACCACCGGCGTGATGGAACGCGACCCGGAATGGTCCCCCGACGGCAAGAGCATCGCCTACTTCTCCGATGCTTCGGGCGAATATGAGCTGTTCATCGCGCCCCAGGATGGCAAGGCGGAACCGAAGAAGATCCGGATCGAGGAGAAGCCGTCGTTCTACTACGCGCTGCGCTGGTCGCCCGACAGCAAGAAGATCGCGGTGGTCGATGCCCACCTGACGCTGTGGTGGGTGGAGGTGGAATCGGGCAAGGCCACCAAAGTGGACAAGGAACGGCTGTGGGGCCGGACGGGCAATCTGGTGCCGGAATGGTCGCCTGATTCCAAGTGGCTGGCCTACTCGAAAACTCTGGTGAACTACCTGGGCGCGGTCCATGTCTATTCGCTGGCCGATGCCAAGGCAACGCAGGTGACCGACGGCATGAGCGACGCGCGGATGCCCGCCTGGGATCGCGACGGCAAGTATCTCTACTTCACGGCCTCCACTGATGCGGGCCCCACCATTCAGCCGGACCTGTCATCGTCGCAGCGGCCAACATCGCGCAGCATTTACCTGGTCGTGCTCAGCAAGAGCGATCCGTCGCCGTTCGGACCGGAAAGCGACGAAGAGAAGGTGGCTGAGGAGAAACCCGCCGACGCTCCGAAACCGGAGGGTGTCAAGCCGGAACCGCCCAAGCCCGGCGCGTCCAAGCCCGCCGCCAAGGTGGCCGAAGTGAAGATCGATTTTGAGAACATCCTGCAGCGCGTGCTGGTGTTGCCGATGCCGCCGCGCCGCTATGTGAATCTGCAGCCGGGCAAGGCCGGCACGCTGCTGGCCCTGGAAGCCAGTGCTCCGGCCCCGGGCATGCCGCCGGGCACGACGGTGCACCGGTTCGACTTGAAGGAACGTCGCGCCGATGTGGCCTTTGGCGGCGTCAGCCAGTTCCGGTTGGCGCACAACGGTGAGAAGGCGCTCTACCGGCAGGGTCCAGGTTGGTTTATCGGGACGCTGCGCCCGCTGGCCCCGCGCAACGCTCCTCCCGCGCCGCCCGCAGGCCCGGGTGGGCCAGGTGGAGCCCAGGCGCTGAAGACGGCTGATCTGGAAGTGAAGATCAACCCCCGGCAGGAGTGGAACCAGATCTACCGGGAAGCCTGGCGCGTGCAGCGCGAGATGTTCTACGACGCCAAGCTTCACGGCGTCAATGTGGCCGATTTCCAGGCCAAGTACGGTAAGTACCTAGGCAGCATCGGCTCCCGGCGAGAGCTGACCTACTTGCTGCAGGACATGATGGGCGAAGTCACCGCCGGACACCTGTTTGTCGCCGGTGGCGAGCAGCCCGACGTCAAGACGGTGCAGACTGGTCTGCTGGGCGCGGACTACGAAGTGGCCAACGGCCGCTACCGCTTTGCCCGCATCTTCAACGGCGAAAACTGGAACCCCAGCCTCACTGCGCCGCTCACGCAGCCGGGTGTCAATGTGGCCGTCGGCGACTACTTGCTGGCGGTGAATGGCCGCGATGTCACGCCGCAGGAAAACGTCTACAGCTTCTTTGAAGGCAAGTCCGGCAAGCAGGTCCGGATCAAGGTGGGCCCGAACGCCAATGGCGATGGCTCCCGCGACGTGACCGTGGTGCCGGTGCCGAATGAGATGGGCTTGCGCAACCTCGCTTGGATCGAAGGCAACCGCCGCAAGGTGGACCAGATGACCAACGGTCGCGTGGCCTACATCTATATGCCGGACACTTCCTTTGGCGGCTTGACCAGCTTCAACCGCTACTTCTACGCCCAGGTGGGCAAGGAAGCGGCGATTGTGGACGAGCGCTTCAACGGTGGCGGCCAACTGGCCACCGACATTGTCGAGATGCTAAACCGCAAGCCCCTCAGCCGCGTGGCTACGCGCGATGGCGATGATGAGCTGCAACCGCAGGGCGCCATCTATGGGCCCAAGGTGATGATCATCAATGAATGGGCCGGGTCCGGTGGTGACGCGATGCCCTGGTACTTCCGGCGCGCGGGCGCGGGCCAG
>JAPKYX010000022.1 GCA_026394075.1 Acidobacteriota bacterium | reverse complement strand
TTCGGCGGCGGCAAGGGAGCCGCCATTGGTGCCGCCGCCGGCGGCGCAGCGGGCGCGGGAACCGTGCTCACCTCGCGCGGCAAGCCCGCCGAAATCGCCACCGAAACCCGCATACCCTTCCGGCTGAAAGAAGCGGTCACGGTCACAGAGAAGCTGGACTAGGGCCAGTGTAGTTGCCGCAATAGTGAACCCTTTTTGAACGTTCGCGAAATCCGGCGAAGGTGAAATCTCAACGGCGGACCCGTGCCACGCTTTCTTGCACCAACCTACTCGATGGCTGGACTTGTTACCACAACGCGGCTCGGATCATGGCCCTCGCGGGCAGGCGCTGAGTCTTGCATGCCGAGGTACTGGTTGATCAGCGCTGCGATCTGTTCTGGACGGAACGGTTTAGAAAGATAGGCATCCATGCCAGCCTCAAGGCACTCGTCGCGCTCGCCCGTGCTTGCGCCAGCCGTGAGGGCAATAATCGGGCCGCGCCAGCCACGGGCCCGGAGGCGACGGGTGGTCTCATAACCGTCGCGGATCGGCATCTGACAGTCCATGAAGATGATGTCGAAGGTTGCCGCTGCGGCGCGCTCCAGGGCCTCAAGTCCGTCAACAGCCACACTGACTTTCGCACCCAATTTCTCCAGTACCGACAAGGCCACGAGACGGTTGACTGGATTGTCTTCGACAAGGAGAATCTCGCAGTACCTGACGAGTGGGGGGGCTCCAGTCGCGGTGGCTGCTACAGGAGTGCGAGCTGGGGCTGCGGCGACCTCAAGATCCAGGTCAAGATAGAAAGTACTTCCACAACCCGGTTCACTTTCGACGCCTACCGATCCGTCCATGAGTCGAGCTAACTCTCTGCAGATTGCCAGCCCAAGTCCAGTACCGCCGAATCGACGGGTTGTCGATTGATCGGCTTGAACAAACCGCTCAAAAAGGCGATCCTTGACCGACGGTTCGAGGCCAATCCCAGTGTCTTGAACAGAGAGCCGCAATTTGCACCTTTCGGGACCCGCCGCAATTGTGAGGCTTACAAGAATACGGCCCTCTGCCGTAAACTTTATGGCGTTGCTCACGAAGTTTGTCAGAATCTGCCTGATGCGGGTAGGGTCGCCGAGCAAAGGAGGGACCAGATCAGGGACGGTAGTAACCAACGTGAGGCCCTTAGCTGTGGCGTTGGCCTCTTGCAGTTCGATCGTTTGACGAATGATGGCGGTCAGATCGAAGGGTACGGCTTCGATTGTTAGCCGCCCAGATTCAATTTTGGCGGAATCAAGAACATCGTTGAGCAGGCAGAGAAGAGTGTCGCCGCATGTTGCGACAGCGGTCGCCATTTCCGTTTGGCTGGAGGACAAGCCGCTGTCGAGAAGCATGCGATTCATTCCGAGGATGCCGTTCATGGGCGTGCGGATCTCATGACTCAGGTTGGCGAGGAACCGACTCTTTGTTAGGTTTGCAGCTTCGGCTAGGTCCTTGGCCGCGTTAACTTCGGCCGTCTGGAATTTAACTTGACGCCTGAGAATCAAGATCCAGGCGACGCCGCAGAAGAGAAGCAGTATAGCCCCACCGGCGATGCGTCCCCATGGTGCGCGCTGCCACCATGGCGAGCGTTGAACAATCACGATATCTCGCTCTGGAGCCATGACGAGGAGGTGGACGCGGCTGAGACCACCGATGGGTTCAAGGGAAATATCGACTGCGCCACGCACGCGTAGCAGGTCGCCGGGCGCAAAGGACTGCACTAGCTTCTCGTGGTTCCCCTTGGAGAATTCAATCGAAACCGGCACCCGGCCGAGGTGGGTCAAGAGAGAATCGTGACCGTTTGCTTGTGTGGCAACCTCGAAGCGCACGTTGGCCTCCAGATACCGTCCTCCTCTGCGGTACAGAAGCCCTTCGTTATCTGAGACTTCTTCTGGAACCAACGGTGGCAGCTGGATCTCTCGCACGAAGGCTTGCGACAAGCCGATGCGGTCCTCAAGCCGAGTGATTACGCCGTTAACTTCCAAAGATTTTCCTAATGGGTCTATTGCGGGGAACGCTGGCCAGACCGTCGTTCCACCGGTCGAGTCCACCAACTGATAACTGTTTTCATCTCCGCTGTACACGACAAAACCTTGCACTCGCACGCGATCACCCAGGCGGAAAGGGGAACCGTGGGTCAGGAGTTTGTCCAAGGAGATGAGCGGAGCATTCCGATCCACCGACTTTGAGCGGATTACCCGACACTGGTTGGCGGAAGACAGATAGATCGCTGGCCCAAACCTTTGACCGTAGCCATTGCCTCTGGAACCGGCGACACCAGTGACCTCAACGTCCGCACCGGCCAAGTGAGCAAAATCCGCCAAATGTCCGGAGGGAATCGTCGCCGGGATTAGCGTGCCGTAGGGATCAACGAGCTTCAGTACAACGATTGGGTCGCCCGGTTGATCCGATGGGACCTCGCGGATCTGCAGAACGTTAGCACGAACCCGCCCCCACACATTCTCGGTCAGAGGGTCATTAAGGCGATCCGGCGTGAGGTCAAGGGGATTGGGAGGAGCCGCATGTGAAAGAAAGCGGAGTGACTCTATCCTAATAATCGGCGAGAATCCGCCTTCGATGGCTCGGCCCTGAACGCGAACCCAATCACCAATCTTGAGAGGTACTTCTTGTGCAGAGGTAGTGTCGCTGAATTCGGCGTAGGTGCCCCTGGAGTTGCTCTGAAGGATGAGCATGTGGAAAACGGGTTTGTACAGCAATACCTGCGCAGTGATATCGACAGCTTGACCGGAGGCGCTCCGGTTAGGAATGGACTGAACATCCTCCAGACTCGTTAGTTGGGCGCAAGTCGGGGCGACCAGCAACACCAAGCCGATCAGAAGGCGAACTGGCTCGCGCATCGAAATCCTCTCTCTGTGTCTCATCGATAGTACAGGCTCAGTCTTGAGAGTTCATGCTTCGGGTCAACCCGCTGCCGTCCAGGCGAGACCTCTAAGTTACCAATATCTGTCAGTGTCATTCAGTCCTGCAGCGGAACTGAAGTCCCGCTCCAGAAAGTCGATGCCGCAATTCGCCGGCCGGAGCGCGTCGTGTGGACACGCCCTAGGCAGTTAGCTTAGCGCGCCTGCGGCGCTACTTCACCGTCAAGGTAACGGGAATCGTCAGCGGTGAGCCGGCGGCGTTGGGCACCGTAATGGTGATGTTGGCACTATAGGTGCCAGCCGTCAAACCCTGCGCCGAGACTGAGACCGTGAGTGGGGTCGCCTGGTCACCGATGCGCCGGTCGAGCCCGATCCAGGGCTCACCTGCGGTAGCCGTCCAGGTGAAGGCCACGCCGGAGAAATCAGAGATCGCGACCTTCTGCCCCTCAGGAGCTGGACTACCGAGGGTCGCAGAGAAGGCCAGCTCGGCGGGCAACACCCGCAACCCGATCGCCTCGGCCCTCAGCCGGACGCCCGCATAGGGCTGAAAGGCCCGAAGATTGATGTAGTAATCTTCGGCGGCGGGCTTCAAGATGGACACTGTTTCTTCAGTCGTCAGTCCCAAGCTGATGGAGTCAAATACGCAGGGGGCGTTGACCACGTCGTCGGCGGAGCAGACCGGGACGGCCGCCTTCCGGACCAGCAGGTCCACGTCACCGTTTCCGCTATCGGTGGTCACCCGGAGCAGCGGTGTATTGGCCGCGACGGTCACCCGGTAAAAGGCCTCACTGGTGAACTCACCGGCCAGCGCCGTCAATGTCGCGGGCAGAGTGAGCACTCGGGGCGTGGGCAGCGCAGCGGTCAACGTGACGCCGGCGAACGCCCGGAAGCTATCCACTTCCAGCCACCAGACGCCGGCTTTGGGAGCCGCAATGGAAAGTGTCTCGACATTGCCGCCACGGTAAGAGTGGCCGACGTAGATGCCGTCCGGATTGGCGAGCCAAACATCGGCGTCACCGTACCCGCCACGCGCGGTGATCTGCAAAACCGGTGTGCCAGCCGGGACAACGACAGCGGCGAAACCTTCCGCGCGCTCAAACAGAGAAACAGGAAGGCCGACGCCGGGCCGGAGGATCGTCTGGACGAAGATCCCAAAGCAGTGCACCGCCCGGCCTCCCTTGCCATCAACCACTTCCACCATCACCGTGTCGCCGGAGAACGCGGCAGTCCACTGGATCTGCCCGGTCGCCGGATCAACGGTCAGGCCCTGCGGACCACGCACCAGGTTGAATGTCAGCGGATCACCATCGGCATCGCTGGCTTCCAGTTTGTAACTGAAGGTCTGCCCCATCCCCACTACGGGAACGGTCTTCGGCACCACCACCGGATTGCGATTCAGGGTCGAATCTTCCGGCAAAGGCACGTCGTAGGACGCGGTGAACACTGTGCCCACCGGAAACGCTCCATCGGTTCCGGTGGCCGACTTGCCCATGCCTCGAGCCGCAAATACCTGCCATAGGGTCGCCCGGTTGGCACCCGCGTTGAGCAGTTCATCCGTGGCCAGAATGGCGTCGCGCGCAGCGATCATGCTGGGCCGGCAGGGGGTTACCCGAAGCGCGGACACCACCAATTTATCCGTGGTCTCCGCGCCCAGGCGGCGGCGGATGTCCCATAACGTGGCCGCCCAAATCTCTCCGTCCCGATGGACCTGAAAGCCCAGGTTGCCCAAGTCCTCATAGGTAAAGGGGTAACGCTCGTACCCGCTCCGGCGGATACCAGCGAAGGTATTGCGGCTGGAATAAGCGGACATCAACGGGTTGTTGAAGTACGTAGCGGCCAGATAGTCGGACCATCCCTCGCCCATCGCTCCGGATTGCACGCCAAATAGACAACTGGTGGAGGTGCCGCCACCCACCATCCGGTTCGACACACCATGCCCATACTCATGGAACACGATCATGCCGTCGTTGCTGGAATCATTGAAGTCGGTCGCCACCGTGGACCCATAGGTGAACAGCCCCATCTGCATACGTGGCGCAGTACCCTCGGCCGGCGTGGCAAAGTTCGCGTTGTTGTTCGTGGATCCATCCTGCGCTTCGGCGCGGATGGCGTCATTGCCCTTGCCGCCCTTGTCAAAATTGTCAGTTTGGAAGTTGCCCGACGCTTCGTCAAATCCAAGGCCGTAGTAGAAATCGTGGGCGAGATTCACAAAGTAAAACAGATTGGTGACGGCCGCCGGCTGGCGTAGAAGCGGGCTCTCACTGATCGTCCGATCGCCCCAGGGGAAATCGAAAACACCTTCGGCGCTAAACGCCCGGCCATTGCGCAGACCGGCCGCCCCAGTGGTATCCGCTTGGTTGTTGGCATCACGATCCAGATAGGCGTCGACGTTGTTACCCGTGGTGACCGTACCGGAAAGCCATGGTGCCGGCAACTCGATCAAGCTGCGCGTGCCTTTCAGCGGGGATTCCTTCCAAACCCGCGCGGTGGCATCACGGTAGAGGTTGTGCAAAAACATCAGCTTCCCGTCGTGGGCGTCAAGCAGCATCTCATACCAACCCGTCCCGTCCAGTTCGATCATCAGACGGTACGCCAGCGCTCCAGTGTCGGGCGTTAAAGGAAAGACCACCAGTTCCGCACTGACCGGCGTCAAGTGGGTTCCTCGCGGATTCTCAAACTTCGCGCCCCGTGAGCTTGCTTCTCCAGCGGTCTTCAGGTCGGTGGGGATCGGAATCTGCAGCAATCCATAGGCCGCACGAACCGCAGCGTCCGCGGAAAGGCTGGGAGTGGCCTCAACATCAAGACCCGGCAGCAGATCGCCGGCACCGGCCTCCATCACGCGCCCCTGGCCATCAACCGTCACCCGCAGTTGGCCTTCGAAGACATCCAACCCTTTGACGGTCTGCTGAAAACGGAGATAGACCAGTCCGTCCGCGGGCGTGCGCCGGAGGAGGCGCAACCGCGAGACTTCTTGGTCGTTGAGACCAAACAGTTCCTGTTGGCGGGTCAGGAACTCCCGCGCAAGCTGTTCGGCATCGCCCGTGGCGGGCTCCGTCAAGCCCCGGCCTTCGGCATAGATCGATTGGGGCAGGCCCCTTTCACTGAGACTTACCCGCCAACCCCGCCGGCCTTCAGCCGGAACAAGCAGCTTCTGGCGGAGAGCTTCGCGCCGCGCCCTTGCGGGGCTGGCCGCCGCCGGTAGTGGTGTTGCGGTCTCTGGGGAGATCACCGTCCGGATGTCAAAATCCCGGGCATGCCCGCGGCTGGATCGTGGACTTTCCGGCCATACTTGAGCCAGCGTGACTGTGGCCGTGAGAAGTAGAGTGGAAACCGCCGATTGGAGTCTCATGTAACAGTTAATGTATCGTCACCCCGGAATATTTCACCTTGGATCACTGGTTCATCCAAGGACCGCATTCGCGAGGAGTTTCCCTATCTGGCCATAACTGTGCGAAGTTGTCAAGACTTTATCGTGTAGTACAGTGCTCCCGCGTAACATGTGTAATGCCAAGTATCGATACGCGGCCCGGCCACTCGCGAGTTCCCCGCCCACCGCGCCCGCGCACGCTCGGTCCCACTGCATGACAATAGAGGACGTGAAGTCACACTTGATCTGCGTTCATCCTCTTGACAATGTCGCGGTAGCCGTCAATGCGGGTGGGCTGCCGAAAGGCACACCGCTCACCGAGGGCTTTGCGGTGCGGGAGTTTGTGCCGGCGGCGCACAAGGTGGCGCTGCGGGACATACCCCAGGGTTCCAGCATTGTTCGCTATGGCCAGGTGATCGGGTACGCGGCGATCGACATTGCACAAGGGGCGTGGGTCCACACGGAGATCATGACGCTGCCCGCGCCACCGGCTCTTGATGCCCTGCCCCTGGCCACCGCGGTGCCGCCGGAGCTGCCGCCGATCACGGGCATGACCTTTCAAGGCTACCGAAATGCCGACGGATCAGTGGGCACGAAGAACCTGCTGGGCATCACGACCACGGTGCAATGTGTCGCGCCCACGGTTGAGTTCGCCGTCCGCCGGATCAAGGCGGAGTTACTGCCACGTTACCCGAATGTCGATGATGTGCTGGCGATCACTCATCCTTACGGGTGCGGCGTAGCGATCAATGCTCCCGGTGCGGACGTCCCGATCCGGACCATCCGCAACCTCAGCCTGAATCCGAACTTCGGAGGCGCGCCGATGGCCGTCAGCCTGGGTTGTGAGAAGCTTCAGCCCGCCCGGCTTTTCCCGGGCAGCCCATCACTGCCGGTGCTGGGCGACGACGGTTATGTCATCCGCCTGCAGGACGCGGAGCATCACAGTTTTGGCGACATGATTGCGGCCATCATGCGCGCCGCCGAGCGACGGCTGGAACAACTGAACCGCAGGCAGCGCACCACCTGCCCGGCCTCGGACTTAGTGGTTGGCCTGCAATGTGGCGGCAGCGATGCGTTCTCCGGAGTCACTGCAAATCCCAGCTTGGGCTATGCGGCCGATCTGCTGGTGCGCGCGGGAGCGACGGTGATGTTCTCTGAGGTCACTGAGGTGCGGGACGCGATCCACTTACTTACCGCTCGCGCCGCCAGCGTTGAGGTGGCCGAGGAGTTGATTCGTGAGATGGCCTGGTATGACGAGTACCTGGACCGCGGTTCGGCAGACCGTAGCGCCAACCCCACGCCGGGCAACAAACGCGGCGGCTTGTCGAATATCGTCGAGAAGGCGCTGGGGTCCATTGCGAAGTCGGGCTCGACCGCCATCCGGGCGGTGGTCCGCCCCGGTGACCGGGTGATCAACCGGGGGCTGGTCTTTGCTGCCACGCCGGCCAGTGACTTCATCTGTGGCACCCTGCAAACCGCGGCCGGGATGAACATGCACGTCTTCACCACGGGTGAAGGAACTCCCTATGGACTGGCCACCGTACCGGTGATCAAGGTTAGTTCACAAACTCAACTGGCGGAGCGTTGGCCGGACTTGATCGATCTGGACGCGGGCCGTATCGCTACCGGGGAGGCCTCCATTGAAGATGTCGGGCGGGAGCTTTTCCAGATGATTCTGGATGTCGCCAGCGGGCGGCGCCGGACCTGGGCGGATCACTGGGGTCTGCACAACGCCACGGCACTGTTCAACCCGGGCCCAGTTACTTAGCCGTGGCTGCGGCTTGCGGGTCCGCATCAGGCGGTGGCAGCGGTACTAACTGATTGAATAGCTGCCCCAGCGCCTGCCCTGGATTCTCGCACAGCCCGGAATGGACTGCGGAGACTTGAATGATCGTGCTGCGCGGTGCCACCAGCCAGTGGAAGCGCTCCCGCTGGCTGAGCTGTGCCAGCGGTCCGCCACCGTCTCCGCCCTCGGCCACTTTGATGAAGGCTTCCAGATGAGATCGGATTAGGCTGAGGTCGAGTAACGGCCAAAGGGCCTGGAGGCGCGCGTCATCCACCGACACTCGCGCGCCTAGATACTTCTGTTCTGGGCAAAACACGATCACCCCGGCGTTGACGCATTCACCCCTCTCCACCCGGGGCATGACGCGAATGATGGCGTAATCAAACGAGTTGCGCGTGGGCACGCTGGGCCTCCGCTAAGAAGATGGACGAGGCGGCGAGCCGCTGCTCAAAGTAGGCCAGGTAGGCGGCCCGGATCTCGTCCGCGGACGCGTCCACACCAACCCGGCTCAGCCATGCCTCCGGGATCAGCCCGAGAATCTCCTTGAGCAGTGCGCTGGTCAACATGGGCCGCAACGCTTCATCAGCCTCCGGCAATTGGGAGGCCCAGGGGAGCAGGACATGTTGGCGAATCGCAGAGAACGGTGATAGAGCCTTCTCGTCCAGCCACTCCCACTGGTGATGAAAGTAGAGGGCGGCACCGTGGTCGATCAGGTAGAGCTGCCGGTGCCACATCAGCAGATTCGGGTTACGCGCAGTGCGGTCGATGTTGGTGATCAGAGCATCGAACCAGACGGCGCGGGACGCCAGTTGCGGAGAGGGTTGGTCTCCGGCGGCGGGGTCGAGGGTGACGGAGCCCGGCAGGTAGTCCATTGCGATGTTCAGGCCGACGCTGGCCCGC
>JAPKYX010000301.1 GCA_026394075.1 Acidobacteriota bacterium | reverse complement strand
ACGGAACGACGAAGGCGAATACGAACTGATTCTGGACAACAAGAAGTTGCTCAGCATCTTCTTTGTGGTGGTGGTCTTGCTGGGCGTCGGCTTCACGCTGGGGTTCGTTCTGGGGCGCAGTTCGGGACCGGGCACGGCCGAGCCGCTGGCTGAAAAATCGGCCTCGAAGCCATCGGATTCCGCGCCAACGTCATCCGCAGCGGCCAGTCCCACTAAGCCGGACCCCGCCCCCTCCTCCTTGCCGCCGGTCGTGACAGAGCCCGCACCGGGCCGCTCCACTGAGTCCGTCACGCCGCGCGAACCGGAGCAAGAAGCAAAGCCGGACGCGGCACCGGCGAAGCCCCATAAGGCCAGTTCCGCTGCCGCTGCCTACCGCACCGGCGCACCTCCTGCAGGAAGCACCTTCATCCAGGTCGCCTCCGTCAGCCGCAGTGACGCGGAGATGGAAGCGACGACACTGTCGGAAAAGGGATACCCGACCTGGGTGGCGGCGGGCGATAAGGAAGATGTGTTCCGGGTGTTGGTGGGTCCGTTCGCCGACACGGCTTCTCTTTCCAAGGCCAAAGCCTCCCTCGAACAATTGGGCTTCAAGCGAGCATTCAAGAAGGAATACAAGAAGTAGTGGAGACCTTGGTTCAGATTGCGCCTCCCCGCCCGGAGGCCGGCCCGCGCCTGCCGGATTTTCTGCGCAAAAGCGCGACGCACTTTGAGTCGCTGACGGCGTTGAAGAAGGATTTGCGGGCGTTGAACCTGCACACGGTGTGCGAGTCTGCCCGTTGCCCCAACATCCACGAATGCTTCCATCGGGGCGCGGCGACGTTCATGATCCTGGGAAATCTCTGCACCCGGGGTTGTACCTTCTGCAGCGTGCCGAAGTTCAACCCCCGCAAGCAGGAATCGCCACTGGACCCCGATGAGCCCGCGCATGTCGCGCGAATGGCCGCCACCATGAAGCTGCGCTACGTCGTCATCACCAGCGTCAACCGTGACGATCTGGCTGACGGCGGTTCGACGCACTTTGCCGCGACTGTCACCGCGGTTCAGCAGGCACTGCCCGCGGCCCAGGTGGAAGTCCTGACGCCCGACTTTGACGGCAATCTGGACGCCGTCGCCCGCGTGCTGGATGTCGCGCCGGACGTCTTCAACCACAACATGGAAACCATCGCCCGGCTCTACCGCAGCGTCCGGCCGCAGGCGAAGTACCAGCAATCGCTGGACGTACTGAAGTTCGCCAAACAGCACCGGCCGCAGGCGTTGACGAAATCAGGCCTGATGGTGGGGTTGGGGGAAAAGTTCGATGAGGTCTGCCGGTTGTTGGAGGACCTGCGCGCGGCGGACACCGATATCGCCACCATCGGGCAGTATCTTCAGCCGTCGCGGAAGAACCGGCGGGTGACCCGCCACGTGCCACCGGAGGAGTATGAACGGTGGCGCGAATATGGCCTTTCCATCGGGTTCAAGAATGTCTTTGCCGGCCCGTTTGTGCGCAGTTCCTACATGGCGGACCTGGTCCACGAAGAAGCCGTCTAGATGCTACCTGGCTTGAACATTCTGGCGGCGCTGGTTTCCGGCCAGCTGATGGTTCTGCTCTTCCCCGGCTTCACCGGCCTGCAGATTGATTTGCTGGCGCCTGTCGCCCTGGTCCCGTTGCTGTTTGCCTGTGGCCGGGAAACGCGGCCGTGGGTTCGATTCGCCGTGGGCGAGCTGACCGGCTTCATCTTCTGGGCGGGCGTCTGCTACTGGATCCGGCCGACGCTGGCCGCCTACGGAGGCTTAAGCGAGCCGCTCAGCTGGTTGACACTGGTGATGTTCGCCGCCATCAAGGCCCTGCACACGGCCGTGTTCGCGCTCTGTGCCGGCTGGCTGATGGGGCGCTGGTGGGCCATTCCGGCCATCGCGGCGCTGTGGGCCGGAATCGAACGGACACATGGGACGCTGGGCTTTGCCTGGTTGACGCTGGGCAATGCGGCCGTGCCCATGGGCATCCCTTTGCGGGCCGCGCCCATCGCGGGGGTCTACGGAGTTTCTTTCGTACTGGTGATGCTGAACGTCGGCTTGGCCTTGCTGGTCCTCCGCCGCCCGCGAGCGCATCTACTGTGGCTGTTGGCGCTGCCCGGCCTCTATCTGCTGCCAGAGTTGCCGAACGCCTACAAGGGCGAACTGACGGCGGTGGCCATGCAACCCAATTTGACCGAGAGCACTCCGCCAGACATCTCCCGGCTGGCAAACCTGTCGCTGGCCGCCGCGCTGCCGCGCGCCAATCTGGTGGTATGGCCCGAGATGCCCGCGGGGTTTTACTGGGATCGCGTGACCCCGGGCGGCAACTCCGAATTGCGCCAAGCGGTCAGCACCCTCGCGCGACTGGCCGGCGCTCCCGTGTTGTTGGGAGCAGTGACGCATACGCCAGACGGCGCGCCGCTGAACTCGGCCGTCATCGTCGACCCACAAGGCAACGAACGCGGCCGCTACTCAAAGACCTTTCTGGTGCCGTTCGGGGAGTTCATACCACCCATGTTCGGCTGGATCACCAAGATCTCCACCGAAGCCGGCGACTTCGCGGCGGGCGATGGCCCACACGTCACGCAGGTAGACCCGCTCCGGATTGGCACCTTCATCTGTTACGAAGCCGCGTTTCCGCATCTGGTCCGCTTGAATGCCCAGCAGAACGCCAACGTGCTGGTGAACATCTCCAACGATGGCTGGTTCTTCAAGACCGCCGCCCGCGAGCAGCACCTGCTGCTGGCCCGCATGCGCGCCATCGAAAATCAGCGCTGGGTGCTGCGTGTCACCAATGACGGCATCACGGCGTCGATTGACCCTGCCGGTCGCGTGGCCCGCACTTTGCTGCCCTATCGCGAAACCGCGGGGCGCCTGAATTTCTCCACCGTCAGCGAAACGACGCCCTACTCCAAGCATGGCGACTGGTTCGCCTGGATCTGCCTGGCACTCGGGTTGATCCTCACCGGCCTTGCCGCCGTGATGCCGCACTACCAGCGCGAGCGTGAACCAGAAGAAGAGATCCGCCTGGGCCTCTAGCCCGCGGCCTGCATCTCGTCGCGAGCCGACGTGAACTGAGCTGCGGCGTATTCCAACTCGGCCGTAGTGTGCGCCGCCGACACCTGCACCCGGATGCGAGCGCGGCCCTTGGGCACCACCGGATACGAAAACGCGATCACGTAGACACCGCGCGCCAGCAACTTCTCCGCCATGCGTGTGGCCACCGTCGCGTCATGCAGCATCACCGGGATGATGGGATGTTCACCGGGCAGCAGGTCGAACCCGTGGGCCGTCATCAGAGACCGGAAGAGCGCGGCGTTCGCGTGAACCCGCTCCCGTAGCTCGCCGCCCGCCGAGAGCAGTTCCAGCACCTTCAACGACGCCCCCGCGATCGGCGGCGGCACGGAATTCGAGAACAGATAGGGCCGCGAGCGTTGCCGCAGCAGGTCGATCACCGCCTTGCGGCCACTGGTGTAGCCGCCACTGGCTCCGCCCAAGGCCTTGCCCAGCGTTCCGGTGATGATGTCCACCTTGTCCATCACGCCGCAGTGTTCCGGTGTGCCCCGGCCCTGGGCTCCGATAAAGCCCACCGCGTGCGAATCGTCCACCATCACCATCGCGCCGAACCGAGCGGCCAGCTCGCAGATCTCCGGCAGCTTGGCGATATAGCCATCCATCGAGAAGACGCCATCAGTCGCGATCAGAATCTGCCGCGACCCCTGCGCCTCAGTGAGCTTCGCTTCCAGATCTGCCATGTCCCCATTGCGATACCGGAACCGCTTCGCTTTGCACAACCGGATGCCGTCAATGATGCTGGCGTGGTTCAGTTCATCAGACACCACCGCATCCTCGGCATCGAGCAGCGTCTCAAACAAGCCGCCGTTGGCATCAAAGCAGGAGCCGTAGAGGATCGTATCTTCCGTCCCCAGAAACTCGCTGATCCGGCGCTCCAGTTGCTTGTGCAGCTCCTGCGTGCCGCAGATGAAGCGCACCGAAGCCAGGCCGTAACCCCACTTGTCCAGCGCGTCATGCGCGGCCTGGACGATAGCCGGATGGTTGGCCAGGCCCACATAGTTATTGGCGCACAGGTTGATCAACGGCTGGCCGCCGCCCACGGTCACTTCCGTGCCCTGCGCGCTCGACATGACACGCTCGCTCTTGTAGAGCCCTTCGGCCCGAATGCCGAACAGCGTCTCTTGCAGCCTCGCTTCAGCGGTGTACATGGCCTAAACGTCGCTCCAATCCAGCACCACCTTGCCGCAGGCGCCGCTCTTCATCGCATCGAACCCTTGCTGGAACTCATGCCAGGCGAACCGGTGCGTGATCACCGGCGCAATGTCGAGCCCCGACTCCAGCATCACCGTCATCTTGTACCAGGTCTCATACATCTCGCGCCCGTAGATGCCCTTGATGGTCAGCATATTGAAGACCACCTTGGTCCAATCGATCCGCATGTCCTTCGGCGGAATGCCGAGCATTGCAATGTGGCCGCCATGCTCCATGTTGTCGATCATCTCGGCGAAGGCGGCCGGGTTGCCGGACATCTCCAGACCTACGTCGAAGCCCTCGCGCATGCCCAACTGCTTCTGCACATCCGCCAGCCGCGTCTCGCGTGCGTTGACGGCCAAAGTGACGCCCAGCTTGCGGGCCAGTTCCAGCCGGAACGGATTCACATCAGTGATCACCACATGCCGAGCGCCCGCGTGCCGCGCCACGGCTGCGGCCATCAGCCCAATCGGACCCGCGCCGGTCACCAGCACGTCTTCACCCAGCACCGGGAACGAGAGCGCCGTGTGCACGGCATTGCCAAACGGATCAAAGATCGAGGCCGTATCGAGATCAATCCCCGGCGCATGCCGCCAGACGTTGGCCATCGGCAGTGCCAGGTACTCCGCGAACGCTCCGGGACGGTTGACGCCCACGCCCTTGGTGTGGACACACAGATGCCGCCGCCCGGCCAAACAGTTGCGGCACCGCCCGCAGACCACATGGCCTTCGCCGCTGACGATCTCGCCGGGGTGAAAGTCGTTGACGTTGGCCCCCACGGCGACGATCTCGCCCACAAACTCGTGGCCAATGTGCATGGGCACGGGGATGGTGGCTTGCGCCCATTCATCCCAATCGTAGATGTGCAAGTCAGTGCCGCAGATCCCGGTCTTCTTTACCTTGATCAGCACGTCGTTGATGCCGTATTCCGGCACTGGAACGTCATCCAGCCAGATGCCTTTTTCGGCCCGGCTCTTCACCAAAGCTTTCATCCACCGGCCTCCTTACTGACACCAACACTCTTAGAGCGGATACAGGACGCTTTCCTTCAGCCATTCGGCGTTGGCCCGAACATCTTCGCGCAGCTTCCCGCACAGTGTTTCACGTTGCTCAAACAAGCGATAGCCGGCTTGCGTGCGCAGATAGCCTTGCGCCTTCGGATGCTGGGCAAACAGTGCTTCCTCGCCGATCTCAGACGCCAGTTGCTGGTACAGGGCACGGTTGTCCAGCAGCGCCTTCACGATGAACGGCATCAGCATGGAATAGTCCGCCTGCATGCTCTCCGTGGACTGCTGGTAGGTGTCCTTGTCCACCTTGCCCCAGGTGACCGCCTCCGCTGGCGGGCACGATGAAAGCGATCCATCGGTGACCGGCGCAGTGACGATCTGCACATCAAACTCATAGCCGCGCACATCCGGCAGGCCCAGAATCTGCCCCAGCGCGGGCTCCGGCTGCAGGTTGTAGTTTTTCGGCACGCCACCGCCCAGCATCCAGGTGGCCAGCGCCTTCGCCGGGCTTTCAAACAAGCCCCAGCGGTGATACGCGCACGCCTCAAATACTTCGGCATGCAGGTCGAGATCAAAGCCATACGCCCCAGTCAGGCCCGCCTCGCGCATCGCCCACAACTTCATCGAGTTCAAAAACACGCTGCCATCGGCGGGCGCGCCGACAAACACGGGGATCGACAGGCGATGGCAAGTCGACAGCAACCCCGGTTCCACCCCGTTGCGCTGTTCCATTTCGCCGTAGTGCCGCCCGAGGCGGTTTCTCAGCTCGGTGCCGGTCATCTTGTGCTGGAACTCGTCGGTCAACAGCAGAGCGCTCAGGTAGCGGTCCTGGTCGAGCAGCACGTCTTCATCGAAGGCCATGTCGGTGACGCGGATCGTGTGCTCATCGCGCAGCGCGCCGTCATCGCCAAAGATCGGCACCTCAAAGACCGGATCACGCCGCCCGGTCAGCGAACGGTGGCCGTCGTGATAGCAAACGGCGTCCGTCGTCGAAAGATAGGCCACCCACCCGGTTTCGAGCAGTGGCAGCAGCCACGTCTGATGTTGACCGGAGACCGTAACCGGTCCCGCGACGGCCATGGTGATGGGACAGCCCGCGCCGACGGCCCGGTCCAGAATGTCGTAGATGCGGCGCAGGTAAGCGCCGCCAAAGGCCGGCAGACAGTGCCGGAAGAGTTCGTCCAGGGTGTTGCATTCATCCACGCGGCGGACGCGGACGGTCCGGCGCGTGGGTTGCTGATGGTTGCTCACAATACCAGCTTACTGGTCATCGGCCGGCGCGGATTTTTCACGTGGTGATCACCGATTGACAAGGGTGAAACAATGACCTGCTACAGTGTCGCCATGCTGCCTCTCGTGTTGCTGCTGGCCCAAACCGTGGACCGTCCCGTCCGCGCTGTCACCGACCCCGGCGTGATCACCACCCGCCAGATCATTACCCCGGCCGGAGTGCCCTCCGTGTTCGACGGACGCGTCTACGGCGTCACCTTTGGAGCGTCCAGCGACGACCTCTGGGTGCTGCACGCCTCGCAGCTCTACCGCATGAACTGGCGCGAGAACCGCGTCGTCGAAAAGCGCGCCCACACCGGCTCACCCGCGCTGCAAGGCCTGACCTTCGATGGACAGCAGCCGGTCTACACCGTAACCCGGAAGCGCGAGGTGCTGTTGGGCGAACAAAAGCTGGGCACGATGATCTCCGGCGCGCTGGCCACCAGCAAGGGCGTCACCGCCGTGCCGTTGACCTTCAACAACGAGCTCGCAGTGGTCACCAGTGCGGGCATCAAGAAAGTGAAGACGGGCATCGCCCCCTTCGGCGTGGCCCTGAATGCGGCGGGCACGGTGGCCTATGTGACCAACTGGGGCGGACGCTTCTCCAAGGCGGGCGACCTCACCGCGCCCACGGGTCTGGAACCCACCGCCGACCAAGTGGTGGTCGATAGCCGTGGCATCGCCGCCAGCGGCACCGTGGCCCGCGTCGATCTCGCGACCATGACGGTCACCGACACCATCGCCGTCGGCCTGCACCCGATGGCCATTGTCTGGGATGAAAAACGCGGTCGGGTCTATGTGGCCAACGGCAACTCCGACAGCGTCTCGGTGATCGACAGCGCCACGCAGAAGGTGCTCCAGACCATCCCCGTGCAGCCCTTCCCCCGCCCCGTGCGCGGCATCGCACCCACGGCACTGGCCTTGCGCGGCACGCAGCTCTATATCGCTTGCGGCGGCATCAACGCCGTGGCCGTGCTGGACATCGCCACCTCGCGCATCCTGGGCACCATCCCCACTGGCTGGTACCCCAACGCGCTCTCCGTCAGTGCGGACGGCCAGCATCTGGCCATCGCCTCCCTGCTGGGCCCGGGGTCCGGCTGGCGGGAGGAGCCGCGCAAGCGCTTCGTGCATTCGAACCGCGGCTCCGTCAGCGTGGTGCCGATCCCCGATGCCGCGCAACTGGCCAGCTACACAACGGTGGTCGCCGAAAACAACCGCCTGCCCTTGAAGGCCGATCCGCCGCGCCGCGCCATCGCCGCCACCCCCGTGCCGGAACGTGCCGGTGAGCCCAGCCTGATTGAGCACGTCGTCTTCATCATCAAAGAGAACCGCACCTACGACCAGGTGCTCGGCGACATCCCCAAAGGCAATGGCGACCCCAGCTTAACCATGTTTGGCCGCGAGGTCACGCCCAACCAGCACCGGCTGGCCGAGCAGTTCGTGCTGCTCGACAACTTCTATGCCACCGGCGGCAACAGCGCCAACGGCCACCAATGGGTGACGCAAGCCAATGAGATGGCCTACACGCTCTGGCCCGGATACGCCGGCCGCAGCTACCCGTTCGATGGGACGGACCCGATCGCCTATTCCGACGGCGGCTTCCTGTGGGACGCGGCCCTGAAGGTGGGCCGCACCGTGAAGATCTATGGCGAATACGCCGGACGCTTGGCCGAGCCGCCCGCCCTGCGGCACGAACTACTGGCCGCATGGAAAAACGGCGAAAAGTTCCTGAACCGCTGGCAGGTGACCGCCCCCATTGCTCCGGTGAACAAGCTGCTGGCGAAAAACTTCCCCAGCTACTCAAACGGCATCCCGGACGTGATCCGCGCCGACATCTTTAACGAAGACGTCAAGGCGTGGGTGAAGGACGGCAAGATGCCCAACCTCACCCTGCTCCAGTTGCCCAGCAACCACACCTACGGCGCCTCCCCCGGTGCCTCCACGCCCAAGGCGATGGTGGCCGATAACGATCTGGCCGTAGGCAAAGTGGTGGAAGCGCTCTCCCACACGCCCTTCTGGAAGAAGATGGCGATCTTCATCGTGGAAGACGACGCGCAGAATGGTGTCGACCACGTGGACGGCCACCGCACCGTCGCCCTGGCCATCAGCCCCTACATCAAGCGCGGCAGCGTCGATTCCACCTTCTACGCCCACCAGAGCATGCTAAAAACCATCGAACTGATGCTCGGCATGCCCGCACTGTCATTGTTTGACCTGATCGCCCTCGACATGCGCGCCAGCTTCACCAGCACCCCGGATTTCGCACCCTACACCGCCGTCGAGCCCACGCAATCCCTATTCGACCGCAACCCGCAGTCCAGCGCCCTCCGCGGCCAAGCCCGGCAAGACGCGCAAGCCTCCGCCAAAATGCGCTGGGACGTCCCCGACGCCGCGCCCACCAATGCGCTAAACCGGATCCTGTGGCGGATGCACAAAACCACCCCCTACCCCGGCGTCCGGCAAGCGGTTTTTGCCCCGCTGTCGGTGGAGGTAGAGGACGACGACCGCTAGCCCGTGGTATCCTGTCAGTTGTTCGGGGCGTGGCTCAGCCTGGTAGAGCGCCTGGTTCGGGACCAGGAGGCCGGAGGTTCGAATCCTCTCGCCCCGACCATCTTCCTCCTTAAGTACTCACAGACACTAGAGTTCCCGAGAGTACGTCTCTAGACCCTTATCTGATCCGGACATTGCACTCGTCGGCCGCTGTCGCCGTGTTTTGATGGACGTGCTGCCCGACAATTTCGAAAACCCCTGGCCACCGGACCAGGAGGTCTGGATGAGCGTCCTGAAATCCGCGTGGGGCTCGCGCGTCCTTTAGGGTACTCCGCGCCTCCACACTCGACACCGGGAAGCACATCCCAGTTCCCAGAAGCGTTCTGTTGTATCATCAACTCGGATGGTCCCGGACGCAACATCAGATGGCCGAATTGCACGGTTAGGCATTCACAATCAGTACCGCTGGCTAACTGTCACTGACGATGCTTACATGGGCGATGTTGTCGGACTCCTTCCCGAGGCTATCGTCAATCATTACCTTGCGGTCACGTCCCACGACAGTGGCATTCTCCCGGTTATCCGACGAAGAGATTGCGGAAGGCTGGGTTCTGCGCGGCGATATCGCGTACAGTCCTAGGATCAGCACGGTTGCAGGGCTGAGATTCCAGCGCGATGGGCTAGACTCGCCAGGATACGACGAGTGGTATATCTTCACGGAACCTCCTCCCGCATTGGGTAGCATCTATCACGGAAACTACTTCGACTTTCAGCCCGGGCCAGGCCACGTGATGGTGTTCGTCAACGACCCGGCATTCCTGCTGCATGAGCCGAACCCGTACCTACCAGGCATCCTAGAGAGATTTTGGAACCAGATGCAGGAGCTGCAAGCAACGACGTTCATCGCAGATGGGCAGGACTGCGTCACGCTCGTTAGCACCGACCATGCACTGATTCAGACCGCCGCCGATCGCCTGATTCGCACTACTCCCGAACGACAGCCGCCCCCCTCAGCCAAGTAAGCTTTCCGCAAGTTCCGGTTCAGCCGCCGAGGCACGGACGTGACGTGCGAAAGAGGCGTTGCGTCGACCAACTGCGGAGCGCTACAAATGGGCATTCGCTTTTCTGGACGGCCGAGGGCCTAGCGCTTTCGGCCGTTTTGCATTTTCAGCTGAGACATCCGCTGTTCATTTGAGAGCTAGCTCGTCTCTGCACCAATCGTCCAATACAAGTAGCCCCGAAGCTAACCGCATAAGAGGGGAAAAGCCAGTGCAGCCACCATTGAGCCTGCGACCGCTGGATCTCCTCAGCTAGCCAGAGAGCTATACCAAGTCCAGCCACGAGGGCAATTGTGCCGACTGGGTCGAACCTTCGTGGGGCAGGGCCGCACGCGTTTCTCATCACGCAATCAGCCGTCACCACTGCACCTACGAGCGTGAGGCATTTTGCTGCTATGCCGTGTAAGGCGACTACTGGCTCCGCGAATGGCCAGAGAGCCAGTACCGCGATAGCCACAGCACCAACTATCTCGCAGGCCCATCGTAGTTTTCCCTGGGAAGGCAAGGAACTCCACTTGGCGAGCGCCCAGACCCCGAGTCTCAGAGCGCCGAAGGCTGAGATTGCGACCAGCAGCCCGCGCGACCAAGCGGCGCTCGCGGCTGTGTGAGCAAACAGGGCCATGCCGACGTTTGGGCTAAGGCTGGGCTGATACAGGTCAGAATTCCTTGTCGCCACTGCCACAAAACCAGAGAGAAGCATCACCCCAAAGACCGGCAAAGTCACGCCCGTCAGAATCGTCAGCGCAACCGTCCTTCGGCTTGGCATTCGGGAGGCATATTGGGCAGTGAGAAGTCCGAATGGGGCGGCATACTGAGCAAGGTTGGACATGGCCCACGAGAGTGGCTGCAGAGGCGTAAAGATACTCGTGATCTCGACATTCGCGGGAATCGCATCCCAACCATCTCTGGCACGAATCAAGGCGGCGACGAGAATGACAATTCCGAGCTTATTTGTAAACAGAGCCAGCTTCGCGGTTGTGTGAGTGCTCTGCATCGCGGTATGGAACAGAAACATCAACGCAATCGCACCAACGGCCGTTGACCGCAGGGATGGTTCAGGCATCGACATTTTCGCCGCCCAAAAGACAGGCCAGGCAAGTAAGCCTGCGATCCAGAGGGACAGAAAGACCACAGCGCACAATCGAACCGCCACCGTTGGCATCGTTCCGATCGAGTCTTCCAGCAGCCTCAGAATGGATCGTTGTGTCGTGTGGACGAGGACGGCGGGCCCGGCAAAGAAGAGCAGAGGCATTAGGATGGCCACGGCGAAGCACCCCGCCGCATCCATGGCATGTGACCCAAGTCCGGTGAAAAGATGAAAGTTCAGGAACAGCGTCGCCAAGATGGCGGCAACCCACCGCCAATCCAGTGGAAGTGACTCGTTATCGTTCTCTCGGTCAAAGAAACGAATCCGGCGCATGATTTCCTTAGACACCAGACCTTAGCAGAAGTGCCTGAGTTCTTGCTGCGCCTAACCTAGCCATCCAATGTCCCTGCTCAGCGGGAAAAGAAATGCCGCGTCATCGACGGCAAATACCGTAGCTGATCCTCCCAATCCGCGGGCTCCGATGCGGCCCAGACCATCATGAGTGCTTCGACAACTTGGCCGATCGGGAGCGACTGGGGAACCAGAAAGACGCCGGGACTTGACTTGCCCGCTGCTAGGCGAGCGCGGAAATGATCCGCCATGGTACGCCGATCATGGCTCACCAGAATTCGCCCCTGTTGGGCGGCGATTTCAAGAACCTCGGGATCGGGCACCCCAGCAAGGCCCGCATCATCAGCGGAAGCAAAATCGATAGCTGGCTCTTTCCGGCGAAGAGCCTTGACGACACCGTACCGGAGGTCGGCGTCGGCCAGGAAACGAATCAAGGCCGGGACTCACCCATTTTCGCCTTGGCGAGCTGCAACCTCTCCCAAAGCGCCGGGTTCTCTTGTTCCAGAGGAATCGCCTTCCCCTCGAACTCACGCTCGGTCTCCGCCAGATGCCGGTCGATCGCAGCCTGATAATCCAGGTAGAACGCAATCGCGCCGTAGATCTGGGAGCGCTTCAATGATGGGAAGTCCTCTTGAATGGCCTCGGGCGACTGGCCTTCGTTGAACGAGTACACTACCGAATCCAACGAAATGCGCGTCCCGGCGATGTAATAGCCCCCGTGGCGCTGTTCGATGTACTCGCTGTGCATGGCTCAACTCCCTGTCTTGATTATAACGGGCTGGTGGGCTGAGGAAGAGGGCCGGAGACCGCTTGCTGACGCGCGCGGCTCAGTAAACTCTTGCATGATTCGCAGACACTTACTGAGCCACTCGCCGTGAGGGAGTGGTCTTCGGATCACACTATCTCAGCAACCTGCTCAACCGGTCAACGAGGCGTAAACTCGAAGCATAGGCCTGAAATGATTGCGCGACGCTATCCCATCATCATCGAGTCAACTGGCACAGGCTATTCCGCCTATTCGCCCGACGTTGACGGGTGCGTGGCGGTGGGCGACACCGAAGAAGAGACTCGGCTGAACTTTCAGGATGCGCTGACGGCGCACTTTGAGGCGATGCTCGAGATCGGTGAGCCGATTCCGGAGCCACACACGTCGGTCGATTACGTCGAGATTGCCGCCTAGCCTCGCGCAGGCTTCCTCCAGCCTGCTACATTGTCCAGATCGTGACCGAAGAACTCACTCCGCCCCGGCGGCGCTTTCTGGCGCTGGGGGCTAGCTTGGCGGGGGCTGTGGTGGCTTGCCGCAAGGCGCCCGCGCCGTCTGAATCCGGGGCGCATATGCGCGGCTATGGCGAACGGTCGCCGCATGAGAAGAGCGTGCGCGTGGTCCGGGAGCTGACCAAGAGCTTGGGCACCGGGTCCAGCCGGACGCCGCTGGGGGAGTTGCATGGCATCATCACGCCCTCCGCGCTGCACTTTGAGCGGCACCATTCCGGCGTCCCGGCGCTCGATCCGGCGGCGCACCGGCTGCTGGTGGATGGCCTGGTGGAGCGGCCGCTGACGTTCTCGCTCGACGACCTGAAGCGCTTCCCGTCGGCGTCGCGGGTCTGCTTTATCGAATGCGGCGGCAACAGCATCGGGGAACCGGGCGCGAATCTCCCGGATGTCCAGAAGAGCCACGGGTTGCTGAGTTGCAGTGAGTGGACCGGCGTGCCGCTTTCGATCGTCTTGAAGGAAGCGGGCTTGAAGCCGGAGGCGACGTGGATGATCGCCGAAGGGGCGGATGCGGGCCGGATGTCGCGCAGCATTCCGGTGTCGAAGGCGCTGGACGATGCGTTTTTGGCCTACGCGCAGAACGGCGAAGCGTTGCGGCCGGAGCAGGGCTATCCGCTGCGGCTGCTGCTGCCGGGTTGGGAAGGCAACACGAACGTGAAGTGGCTCCACCGGCTGCAACTGGTGGATCAACCCGCGATGTCGGCTAAGGAGACGGCCAACTACACGGACCTGATGCCCGATGGCAAGGCGCAGCAGTTCACGTTTGTGATGGAGGCTAGGTCTGTGATCACGCGGCCCTCAGGTGGGCAGAAGCTGGCGGGGCCGGGCTTCCATGAGATCACCGGCTTGGCGTGGTCGGGCTACGGCAAGATTGCGCGCGTCGAAGTCTCGACCGACGCGGGCCAGACGTGGGCCGATGCGGAACTGCAGGCGCCGGTGCTATCAAAGGCCGCGGTCCGCTTCCGGTACCCGTGGCGCTGGGATGGGAAGGAGACGGTGATCGCGTGCCGGTGCACGGATGAGACCGGCTATCTGCAGCCGACCCGTGATGAGTTCATCGCCGTGCGCGGCCTGAACAGCGGCTACCACTACAACGGCATCAAGCCGTGGCGCGTGAATGCGGATGGGACGGTGACCCATGCTTAGCTGGCTGTTACTACTTTGTTCGGCGGGCGTGATCGCGGCCCAGAGCCAGCCCTACGGCTTCGGCCAACCCGCCACGGCGGCGGATACAGCGCAGAAGGATCTGACCGTCTTTCCGAACGGCAAAGGTCTGCCCTCCGGCAAAGGCACCGCCGACCAAGGCGCGACGATCTACAAAGAAAAGTGCGCCGAGTGTCACAACGAAAAGGGCGAAGGCCGGCCCGGCCAGTACCCTGCCCTGGTGGGCGGCATCGGCTCCCTCACCTCCGCCAAGCCGCTGAAGACCGTGGGCAGCTTCTGGCCACACGCCACCACCGTCTGGGACTACATCCGCCGCGCCATGCCGTTCGACCATCCACGCTCGCTTTCAGCGGACGAAGCCTACGCCGTGACAGCGTTTGTCCTGCATCTGAATGGCCTGGTGGAGCGCACGCAGGAGCTCAACGAGAAGACACTGCCCGCAGTGAAAATGCCCAACCGCGACGGCTTCGTGCCGGACCGGCGGCCAGACATCAAGTCCAAGCGCTAGCGCTTCGATCAGAAAACCACTCCCTTGCAGCGCGCGGCCCGGCAACGCTCCCATGCTACCGAGCCGCGCGCGCCAGCAAGCGGTCTGCCTCCGCTATCAACATAGAACTGAACGCGGCCGCCCAGTTGGAACGCCCCGTATCCTAACGCTGACGAGTCAGGTTGCGAACTTGACTATTCCCCCTCCGCCAACCCCAAAGATCAGAGAGATGCGGTCCCAGCGCTCAGCGGGTGGCCAGGGGACGCGGATCGGCCGGCCGCCGCGGTAGTCTGATAAGACGTGAGTGATTCCCAAGGCGACCAACGCTCCGGCGTGGTCCACAAGAAACTAACCGCGCACGCCAAAGCCGCGGGTTGAGCGTCCAAGCTCAGTCCAAAGGTTTTGGACCAAGTGCTGCCGCGCATCCCGCGGCTGGCGGACAGTAACGTTCTGGTCGGGTTTGATACGTCGGACGATGCCGGCGTCTACAAGCTAACGGAGACGTGCGCCTTGGTGCAGACCATCGACTTCTTCACCCCGATTGTCGACGACCCCTACACGTTCGGCGCTATCGCGGCGGCCAATTCATTGAGCGATGTTTTTGCGATGGGCGGCAAGCCGCTCAGTTCGTTGAGCGTGCTCTGCTGGCCCAAGTCCGGCGATCTCGAAACGCTGGAGGAGATTCTGCGCGGCGGCGCGGAAAAGATGATCGAGGCCGGCTGCGTGATCCTGGGCGGGCATAGCGTCGGCGATGACGAGCTGAAGTTCGGGTATTCCGTCACCGGCACCGTTCACCCGGAGTTGATCTGGGCCAATACGGGTGCGCGCCCCGGCGACATCCTCTCGTTGACCAAAAGCATCGGCACGGGCGTCATCTCCACCGCCTTGAAGCGCGGCATGGCCAGCGATGCCCATGTGGCGGCCTCGGTGGACTCCATGCTGCGGCTCAACCGGCCACCAGAAGGCATCACGGTACATGGGTGCACGGACGTGACGGGTTTTGGGCTGCTGGGGCACGCGCGGGAGATGGCGCTCGGCTCGAAAGTCACGCTGGAAATCGACGCCGATGCGGTGCCGCTGCTGGCCGGAGCACTGGAGTACGCCACGGCAGGAGCCATTCCCGGGGGCGGCAAAAACAACCGCGACTTTGTCATCGATTGCGTCGAGTATTTGCGCCACCTGCCAGCCGCGCTCGATGCTCTGCTCTATGACCCTCAGACCTCGGGCGGCTTGCTCATCTCGGGTCCGGTGGCCGTCGGCACGCCCATCGGTCGCGTCGTGGAACGGGCCGCCAAACCATTGCGGGTGCGTTGATGCGGATCGCCCTGTTGTGCGGAATGGCGTTGGCGCTGGTGGCGGAGGCGCAGCCGCTGGAGCGCTTCGAAGCAGTGGAACCGCATATGGGGACGCTGGCCCGCATCGTGCTCTACGCACCGGATGCAGCCCAAGCCAAAGCCGGCTTTGCAGCCGCGTTTGCGAGGATCAAGGCGCTGGATGCGACGCTCTCTGACTACCTCCCGACAAGCGAACTGAATCGTCTGTGCCGGTCCAAGCCCGGCGTGCCCGTGAAATTGAGCCGCGATTTGTTTCGCGTGCTGGACCAGGCGCAGCGCGTGGCGCGGACCACGCACGGGGCATTTGATGTCACCGTTGGCCCGCTCACCAAGGCCTGGCGCGCCAAACGCGAGCCCACCGATGCTGAACGGGAGGCGGTCGGCTACACCAAGTTGAAAGTCGAGGTCCGCACGCAGTCCGCCACGTTGCTGGCTCCGGGGATGCAACTGGATCTGGGCGGCATCGCCAAGGGCTATGCGGCGGAAGAAGCCATTCATCGACTGGAAGCAATGGGCCTGACGCACGCCATGGTCTCCCTCAGTGGTGATATCGCCGCCGGAGAAGCACCTCCGTTTCGTGACGGGTGGCGGGTCGAGTTAGGGCCGGACGGCCGTCGCATTGACCTGCTGCATCAGTCCGTGTCCACTTCCGGCGACACGGAACAAGTCTGGGAGCGTGATGGCATCCGGTTCTCACACATCTTTGACCCGGAGCATAAATCCGCGCTGCCGGCCGGCCAGATGGTGTCGGTGATCGGCATGCGGGGGATGTTGGCCGATGCGCTCTCCACCGCTCTGCGGGTGATTGCGAGCGAAGGTGGCGTCGAGAAGGCGCGTCACGTGCTGGATGATTTTCCAGGCTACACCGCCGTGTTTGCGACGAATCCGTAGGCCGTTCCGGAAATCTCTGGATATCTTTATCGCTTTATCGTATGATGAGCCCAGATGTTCTCCCAGACTGTCGAGTACGCCCTCCGCGCCGCCGTGGCCCTGGCCAGTGATTCCACCGCCGCCCAGCGCGTCGTCGATCTGGCCCCAGCCACCCAGGTGCCGCCGGATTATCTGGCCAAAGTGATGAATCAATTGGTCCGCGCCCAGTTGGTGCGGGCCCAGCGCGGACGCAACGGGGGCTACACCTTAACCCGTCCGCCAGAGAACATCTCGCTACTGGAGGTGGTGAACGCCGTGGACCCCCTGCGGCGCATCACGCACTGTCCGCTGAACCTGCGCGCGCATGCGGGACGGCTTTGCGGATTACATCGCAAGCTGGACAACGCCCTGCAACACATGGAAGAAGCGCTGGCCGGTTCCACTTTGGCCGAGATGGCGGCCGGGGTGGATGGCGTGAAACCACTGTGTGACCATACTCGCCAAACGGAGCTGATTCATGTCGCCTAAAGCCGGAATTGTGTTGGTAGCCACGGCGGCCTTGGCCGGACTGGGCGGATCGTTCATGGTGCCGCTGGAACACGAGGCGATCGGGTATAACCGGCGCGACACTCGTGACCCGATCGCACTGCTCAACCAGCGCATTGCCCGCGGCGAAACGAAGCTGAAGTTCGATCAGCTCCACGGCTATCTCCCGGCCGTGCTGGATGCCCTGAAGGTGCCGCGCGAAAGCCAGGTGCTCGTGTTTTCCAAGACCAGTTTCCAGGCCCCGCGCATTGCCCCGCATAGTCCGCGAGCGCTCTACTTCAATGACACGGCCTCGATCGGCTGGGTTCAAGGCGGCGATGTGGTGGAAGCCGCCGCCGTGGACCCCGATATTGGTGTCATCTTCTACACGCTCGACCAGGACCAGGTGGACAAGCCGCGTTTCGTCCGCCGCGACATGTGCCTGCAGTGCCACCAATCCTCCGCCACCCTGGGCGTGCCCGGTCTGGTGGTCCGCAGCGTCTATCCCGAGCCCACCGGCATGCCCGCCTTTGAGCAGGGCACCTACGTCTCCGACCACCGCAGCCCGATCGGGCAGCGCTGGGGCGGCTGGTATGTCAATGAGAAGAGCACCCACAAGCATCTGGGCAACGCCGTGCTCCGCGGCGGAGTGATGACGCCCATCCAATCGGGCTTCGATCCCGGCCAGTATCTAACTCCTTACTCAGATGTCGCGGCGTTACTGGTGCTGGAACACCAGACGCACATGACTAACCTGATCACACGCGTGAATTTTGAAGTCCGCTACATGCTGTACCAGCAGCGGGCGATGAACAAAGCCTTTGGCGAACCCTTGGAGCGACGGAGCGAAACCACCGAACGGGTGATTCGCAAGGCGGCCGAAGAGCTGGTGGACTATCTGCTGTTCATCGACGAGGCACCGCTTGAGGCACCCGTGGAAGGCAGTTCCGGCTACGCCCAGAAGTTCTCCAGCTCACCGCTGCGCCAGCTGGATCTGACCAAGCGGCTGCAAAAGCTACCGCTCAGCTTCATGGTGGAGACCGCGGCGTTTGATGCCCTACCCGATGCCGCCCGCGTGGCGGTGGCCAACCGGCTGGTGGACGTGCTTTCGGGCCAGGAGACCGATGCCCGGTACAAGAAGCTGACGCCCGAAGACCGCCGCGCCATCTCCGCTTACCTGCGGGAGCACAAACCCCGGTTAGGTTTGTAAAATCGCCGCCCGCCGCCTTGCGCCAGTGCGGTGGATACATTACCTTTAGAGGCGAATGCTGAAGCACCGCCTCCCTCTGATCCTGGGCGCAACCACTTTGTTGGGTGTGGCCATCGCCTTCTCCCAACAGCGAACGCCGGCCGATTGGGCCGAACGCCGCAAGCAGATGTCGATACCCCACGACGAAAAGGGTTTGGCCGAACCGTTCCGCGGCGTCACCACCAAAGGGACTCCCGAGAAGGGCCTGTTCGCCATCAAGTCAACTGGTGTGTCGACGGCACCCGTGCGCAAGGCGGCCGAGGCATTTCTGGCGGCGCTGAAGCCGGAGCAGAAGGCCAAAACCAAGTTCCCCATCGACTCCGATGAGTGGCGGAAGTGGATGAATCAGGATTTTTACTACCGCCAAGGCGTCGGCTTCGACGAAATGACGGACACCCAGCGCGAGGCCGCGTTCGGCCTGCTGAAAGCGTCACTCAGCGCCAAGGGCCTGCAGCTTTCGCGCGACATCATGAAGTTGAACTACACCCTGGGTGAGCTGAACAACAACGACATGGTGCGTTACGGCGAGTGGCTCTACTGGATCACCGTGATGGGCGAACCGTCAGCCGATAAGCCCTGGGGCTGGCAGATTGACGGCCATCACCTGATCATCAACTACTTTGTGCTGGGTGACCAAGTGGTGATGACGCCCACCTTCATGGGCTCTGAACCGGTGATCGCCACCAGCGGCAAATACAAGGGCACATCCATCCTGCAGGAAGAGCAGAAAGCCGGCCTGGGCATGATCCGGGCGCTCTCGGCGGAACAGCAGAAGATGGCGATCCTGACGCCCACCAAGCCCGGCAACAACAACGTCGGCGAAGCGTTCAAGGACAACGTGGTCCTGGACTATGCGGGCCTGCGCGGCAAGGCGATGAACGGCGAACAAAAGAAGCAACTGCTCGCTTTGGCCGGCCTCTACATCGCCAACATGCCCGCCGGACACGCCAAGGTCCGCATGGCCGAGATCGCGCAACATCTGGATGACACCTGGTTTGCCTGGATCGGCGGCACTGAGGACAAAAGCGTCTTCTACTACCGCATCCACAGCCCCGTCGTGTTGATCGAATTCGACCACCAGAACCCCGTCGGCATTCGCCACCTGATGCCCAACTCACGCGGCCCGGTGGAGGAGCACATCCACACCGTCGTCCGCACGCCCAACGGCAACGACTACGGCAAGGATCTGCTTCGGCAGCATTACGAAAAGCACCCGCACCCGCACCAGTAGTGCTGGTGGTCGCTCGAATGTGATAGTTTAAGCGTCGATGAAATTGCCCATCCTCGTTGGAGCCGCCACGCTGGCCGCGGCCATGATCCTGATGGCTCAGCAAGCCAAAGAAGAGCCTTCCTGGGCGCCCAAGGCGATCAAGAAGACGGTTTGGGCTCCGCCGCACAAGCCGCACACCAAGCTGGTGGAAGTGAAGGCCCAACATGCCGGCCAGAAGAGCTGGCGTCACATCGTGGTGGACGACGAGCATTTGAGCGGTGTCTACGTCCAGATGCAGCCAGGCGAGAAAGTAGGCCGCCGCTTCCACCCCGACACGCGCGAATGGTGGATCATTCTCGAAGGCGAGATCAAGTACACCATCGAAGGCAACGAACCGTTTGTGGCCACCAAGGGCAGCATGGTGCAAGTCCCCATGCAGACCATCTACGAGATGGAAAGCGTCGGCGACAAGCCGTCACTCCGCTACGAAGTGAACATCGCCAAGGCCCACATGCTGTTCCCCAAGGACGTCAGCCCGCCCAAGGTGGAAGGCTTTGAGTTTGTGGCCGTCACGCTGAACCGCAAGCCGCAGCCGCTGGGGGCCAACAACAAGACCCACATCAACCTCTATGAGCTGGCCAAGCTGCCCGAAAACCGCCCGGACGCTGCCGGCAAGGGCAACTTCCAGCACCGCTTCATCCATGACGACCGCGCCGTCTCGAACATCATCTACGGCTACGAAAAGAACCTGCCCGCGTTCAACGCCAAAAACAAGGGCCACTATCACCCGGAATGCGCTGAAAGCTGGCTGATCATGGAAGGCCAAGTCCGCTACCCCGTAGAATACGCCGGCGACATCATCGCCAGCTTCGGCGACGTCGTCTACGTGCCGCCGTTCACCTACCACGCCCCCCGCTGGCATGGCGAAGGCGCATCGTGCCGCCTGGCGATGAATGGCTACACCAACATCGCCCACCTGTTCGAATCAGCGATGCCGCACTAAGGCGGAACGGCTTCCTGCTTCAGGAGCTATGTGGCGCAGACCACTGTCAGCCTGCGCCACCGCCATAACAGCTAGAATTGCTGAAGCCACCGCGCTAGAAGAAGCTCTTCTCATCCGCCGTCGGCCCGTAGATGGCCGGCACGGCGACGTCCAACAGCCGCAGGTAGACCGTCAACTGTCCGCGATGGTGGATCGTATGGCTCAGCACGAAGCCGCGGAGCACCTGTGTCCGCGGCATGGTGAACATCGTCTTGTCTTCCACCTTCAGCGTCCAGTTCTCCAGCAGCGTGGCGTCATTGGTGGCGGCCAGTAGCTCGCGAGCGGCGGCAACGTTGCGGTCGAAGATCTCCAGAATCTGCTCGGTGGACTCCGGCGGTTTGCGGTCGAATGGGCCCTTCAGGTTCAGTTCATCAGCCACAATGGTACTTTTCGCCCAGCCGGGTAACTCGATCAGATGTCCGGCCAGGGAGGCGAGCGTAAAGGATTTCTCGTGTGGCCGCCATGTCAGCTTGTCCGTCGGGATGCGCTCCAGCGCCTTGCGCGTGCTGGCCATCTCCATGTCGAACTCACCCAGAAACGATGCTTGCAGTGTCATGCGGATCAAACTCCTGGGCGATTCTAACGCAGTTTTTGCGCAGCTGTTTCCAGTTGGCCACTGGAGTTCTACAATCGATACATGACCACGCGCCGTCACTTCCTTCAGACCTCCGCCGTCACCGGCCTGGCTGCCTCCTCGGCCGCCGCGCAGGGCGGCAAGTCGGCCAACGATAAGATCCGCTTCGCCTTGATCGGCGCCGGCGGCATGGGCTCGGGCGACGCCAATTCAGCGCTCGCCGTCGGCGGCACGGAACTGGTGGCAGTGGCCGACATCTACGAAGGCCGCCTCACCCGCGCCAAGGAGCGTTGGGGCAAGCAGGTGGCGACCACGCGCGATTACCGCGAAATCCTGGACCGCAAGGACATCGACGCCGTCATCGTGGCGACGCCGGACCACTGGCACCAGACCATCGCCATCGAAGCCATGACCAAAGGCAAGGACGTCTACTGCGAAAAGCCGATGATCCAGCAGATCGGCGAAGGTCAAGCGATGGTGGACGCGCAGAAGAAGACCGGCCGCATCATCCAGGTGGGCAGCCAGCGGGTGAGCTCGATTGAGTACATGAAGGCGCAAGAACTGTTCCGCGCCGGTGCCATCGGCGAACTCAACATGGTGGAAGCCTGGTGGGACCGCAACTCCGCCATCGGTGCCTGGCAGTATTCGATTCCCACGGACGCTTCGCCCGCCAACATCAGCTGGGATACGTTCCTGGGCAAGGCTCCCAAGCGCGCCTTTGAGCCGACCCGTCTGTTCCGCTGGCGCAACTATCGGGACTACGGCACCGGTGTCGCGGGCGACCTGTTCGTGCACCTGTTCAGCGGCATGCACTTCGTCACCGGAGCCGTTGGTCCGGAGCGCGTCTTCGCCACGGGCGGCCTGCGCCACTGGAAGGACGGCCGCGACGTGCCGGACGTGATGCTGGGCCTCTATGACTACGCCAAGACCGAACAGCACCCCGCCTTCACGCTCGCCCTGCGGGTGAACTTCGTGAACGGCGCGGGTGAGACCAGCGGCTTCCGCTTTGTCGGCAGCGAAGGCATCATGACCATCGGCCGCGGCGTCACGGTCAGCAAAGTGCCGCGTGAAAGTGAGCCCGGCTACACCATCGACACCTTCCCCAAGTCGCAGCAGGAAGAGTATCTGAAGCAGTACCGCGCCAAGTACCCCGAACTGAAAGCCTCCGCCGACGGCATGCGGCCCCAGAAGGAAGACCGCTTCTCGGCACCGCGCGGCTACAACGACCACGAAGACCACCACCGCAACTTCTTCGACGCGGTCCGCAGCCGCAAACCCGTCGTCGAAGACGCCGAATTCGGCTTCCGCGCCGCCGGCCCGGCCGTACTGTCCAACGTCAGCTACTTCGAGAACCGGGCCGTCAAGTGGGACCCGATCAAGTTGAAGACGCTGTAAATTGAAGTTATGGCCACCACGGTAGCCCCGCCCACCCTCACGTTCGAGAAGTTCCTGGAAGCGACAGCGGGGATGCGCCCGTGCCCGGAATTAGTGGATGGAGAGATTGTCGAGCGAGCGATGCCGAATTTGCTTCACAGCCTGATTCAAGGCAAGATGTGCTTTCTGATCGGCGCCGCCCGCGGACTCACTTGCGGACCCGAATTGCATTCCCGGATTGGCCGCAACGTGCGCTTACCGGATATCTCGATCTGGTCGCAAGTTCCCACCGAAGAGTATCCTTCCACCCCGCCGCTCGCCACCGTCGAGATCCTCTCACCGGGCGAGCGCATGCGACGCATCATGAGCAAAAGCGCTGAGTACGAACAGTGGGGCGTCCAGCACATCTGGCTGATCGACACCGAGGACCCGGCCCTGCTGATCTATCGGGACGGGCGGTTCCTCGAAGTCGACGCGCTCGAGATTCCCGAGCACAATCTCCGCATCACACTGGCGGACCTGCCTTGGCCCGAAGCGTCGAAGTAACAGGTCAGATCTCGCGCACCCGGATCTTGTACTCCACATACTTGCCCATCTCGTGCACCTGCAGCACGATCGGGTCGCAGTACATTTTTAGCAGGTTGGAGTATTTGAAGGCGCTGTGATGTTAGCGCGTAGCCGGTCGGAAAACTTATCGAAGTGACGGCCCAGATGCCGTCCCATGCCGCACGCCTGGCCACGGTTCGTTCGCCCGAGGCCAATGAAGATAGAATGTCGCGAGTATGAGAATTCGCGACATTGAGGTGGTCACCCTCAGCTTCCCCGACGCGCCCGGCAACTGCTTTCGATTCGCGGACGCCGACCGGCCATGACCAGGATTGCCGTCGGTTCAATCTTCACTGAGTCCAACCATCTGGTGGGCCGGCTCACCGAACTCGGAGATTTTGAACGGACCGAACTGCGGCGAGGCGAAGCCGTATTGGCCGCCTCAAACGGCGTGCTGGGCGGCATGATGCAGGCGCTGCAAGGTGTCAGCGTGGTGCCGTTGATCTACGCCAGCGCCGTTCCCGGCGGCCCGCTGCGCGCGTCTTGCTTCGCGGCGCTGAAGCAGGAACTGTTGGCGCGGCTTCGCGAGGCCCTGCCGCTTGATGGCGTGCTGATGCCGCAGCATGGTGCCGCCGCGGTGGAGGAACTGGGCAGCCTGGATGGTGACCTGCTCTCGGCGGTGCGGGAACTCGTTGGGCCTCAGGTCCCCATTGTGGCCACCCTCGATTGTCACGCCCACGTCACGGCGGAGATGGTGGCCAGCGCGAATGGGCTGGTGGCCTGGGAGACCTATCCGCATCGCGATACCTTCACCACCGGCGAACGAGGAGCCCGCCTCCTGCTCGACACCGTCTCTGGCCGGGCGCGCCCCACGATGGCGATGGCCAAGGTGCCCGTGATTGTGGGTGGCTTCATGGGCAGCACCGACGACGGACCGTTTGCCACCTTCATGCAGCGCACCAAGGCGCTGGAGCGGCAGGCCGGAATGCTTTCCACCAGCGCATTCCTCGTCCAGCCGCAATTGGACCTTCCCGGAATGGGCGGTGGGGCGTTGGTGATCACCGATGGCGACGCCGCCCGGGCGGAGCGTGAAGCGGTGGCCCTTGCTCGCCAGTACTGGGATCTCCGCTTTCAGTTGGAACCGCGCATCTGGGAACCAGGGGAAGCCATCCAGAACGGCTTGCGACACCAGGGCGCGCCGGTGTTGCTGCTTGAGACTTCGGACTGTATTGGAGGCGGTGCCACGGGCGATAGCGCGGCCGTCCTCAAGGCGCTGGTGCAGGCAGCGTTACCGGATAGTGCCCTGGCTTACGTGATCGATCCAGAAGCGGCCGCGGCGTGCCACCGCGCCGGTGAAGGGGCGCGCATGGATCTGGCGATCGGCCACGCCCTGGACCCGCAGTGGGGTGCGCCACTGCACGCCCAGGCCGTTGTCGAAAAGCTAACCGACGGCCGCTTTGTTTACTCTGGCGGCATCTGGGCGGGCCAGACGGGCGACATGGGGCCGGCAGCGTGCGTCCGCATCGGATCAGTCCAGGTGCTGCTCGCTTCACGCGGCACCTATGATTGGGCCGACGAGCAGTACCGATCGTTGGGCATGGACACGGCGTCCGCGCGGTTCATCGTGGTCAAGAATCCGATGAACTACCGGGTAGGCTACGCCGGGCGCCATAGCGCCATCTACGTACTCGATACTCCTGGCCCAACGCCGGCCTCCCTCCGCCACGTGAAGTTCCAGCGTCTGGCCCGCCCATTCTTTCCGCAGGACGAAGAGATCCCGGGATTGGAACCAACGGTGTTGCGTGGCCGCTAGGCTGTGGCCGCGCCGTGTGGATGCCGCGCTGCTGTGCTTTGCGGCCAACGTCATCGCGCATTGCGATCGAATCAGTCTCAGCGTGGCCGTGCCCGCCATCATGGCCGAGTATCAATGGGACACAGCGCAGATGGGCTGGGTGCTTTCCGCATTCTTCACCGGCTACACATTGCTGATGATTCCAGCCGGCCTGGCGGCACAGCACTTTGGTCCGCGCCGGGTGTTTGCCGCCTGCCTCGCCTGGTGGAGCCTGTTCACGATGCTGACGCCATTGCCGCGTTCTCTCGCTGGCTTGGCGGCGATGCGATTTTCTCTCGGCATGGGCGAAAGTGGAACCGCGGCCTGCATCAACGGTACGCTGGCTCGCTGGTTCCCCCCCAGCGAGTACGCCCGCGCGGCTGGCCTGTGCTGGAGCGCCGGATACGCCGCGCCGATGATCGCCTTCCCCTTCGCCTCCTGGATTCTTCATCAGTTCAGCTGGCGGGCCATCTTCCTCGGGTTTGGGTTGCTGGGCTTGCTCTGGCTTCCGCTCTGGTGGCGTCTGGAAGAGCCCCCCGCGCCGCCAGAGACGCAAGTGAGTTCCTGGGGCGACCTACTGCGGGCCCCAGCGGTTTGGGCCGTCTTTCTGCTGCACTTCTCTTCCAACTGGTTTCTGTACGTGATGATCTCGTGGCTGCCCACGTACTTAACCCTGGAGAGAAAGCTCTCGTTGCCGGGCATGGCCGCCGGGGCGGCGGTGCCGTTCTTTTTCGCCTGGGTTGGCACCAACGCGTTCGCCTGGGCCATTGACCGTTACGCTCCCCGCTGGGGCGCAGCGAAAGCCCGCAAGCTGTTTCTGTTGCCCTATGCCCTGGCGGCGGCCAGCATCTTTGCGGTTCCACGCGTGGAGACCGCAACGGCGGCCGTGATTCTCTTGTGCACCGCCATGGGACTGCTGGCATCAGCCACGCCGATCTTCTCCAGCGCTTCCCTGCGCCTGGCACCTTCCCGGGCCGCTTCCTTGGCCGGCGCGCAGAACGCCTTCGCCAATCTGGCGGGCATCATCGCTCCGGCGGCGGTGGGATATGTCGCCAAGGCCAGTGGATGGCCAGCCGCGTTCGCTCTCACGGCGGGCATCTGCCTGGCCGGAATCATCGCCTACTTGGCTGTGGGCGAGTCCGACATGGGCTCCACGCAGTCATCAACCACCCCGGATCTCTAGAAGAACCAGTTCAGGCCGATCACCGGGAACAGTCCCAGCTGTTCATTGGCCACCGGCTGGTTAGCCCGTCGCGCCCATTCAAAGCCCGAGACGTTGGTGCGGTTGATCACATTCTGGGCACCCAGGAACACCAGGAGCGGCTTGTCGCGCACCATGAATGTGCGGTCCACGCGGAGGTCGATGCGGATGTAGGCCGGGACTCGCAAGTCATTGACGCGGGCCAGGTCAAAGATGCCGCGGCGCTGTTGCGTGGAAAGCGCCGTGTTGAACGGGGTGTAAGGCCGGCCGGAGGTGATGGTGGTCCGGGCGGAGACCTCCCACTTCTTGTTGAAGCGGTAGCCACCCAGCGAATTGAAGATCACCGGGAAGTCGAAGGTGGAAGGCCGGAGAATCCCGTCCAGGCCGCCTTGGCGGGCTTGGCTGAGGGAGAGATTGGCGTTGCCAAACCACCGGGCCCCCCATTTCTTTTCGACAAAGAACTCGATGCCGCGGGCACGCCCACGCCCGGCACTGGTGAGCGGGAAAAGGATCTCCCGGATCTGGAAAGTGTCCCCGATGCTGGCCAGCGAGAGCGCCGGGAACTGCGTGGAGACGGGGTAATCCTTGTACTGCTTCAGGTAAGCCTCCACCGTGAAGCGCAGAGTGGCGGTGGGGATGTAGGTGAAGCCGGTCACGTAGTGTTCCGCCCGGAACGGGGTGAGATTGCGGTTCTGCGGAAAGGCGGCCAGAAACAGGAACTGCGGCTGCTGGAAGTACGTGCCAAAGCTGGCGCGCCAGGAGAGCTTGTCGGTGATGCGGAAGCTGAGACCCACGCGCGGGCTGAAGCGGCTGCGGGCGATGTACTGGTAGTTGTCGATGCGGCCGCCCCAGGTGAGGTTCCAGCGGGAGCCGAGGTTCCGCGAGCTTTGGAGATACGCGCTGGACTGCCGGGCGGAAAAGCTCTGCCGGATGTCGAACGGATTCACGTCCCGGACGGCGCTATAGGGGCTATCGGAACCGAACGGGGCGGCGGAATTATAGTTGACCTGGAAGATCTTGAAGCTGCCACCCGCCTGGAGCTTGTCGAGCATCGGCAGGTAGCCGGTGAAGTCGTACTTCAGCGTGGTTTCGCCCTCCCGCGACTTTTCGCGGAACACCACCGGACTGGCGGCGATAATGTCGTCCGCCTTCGCTGTCGCGGAGGGAATGCCTCGGCGGAGCAGGTCGCGGACGGACTGATCGACTCGGGCTTCCGAGTGGGTGACCCCCAGCAGGCCCACCCCACGTGCGCCATACAGGCGCTGCCAGTTCAGACCATTGGCGCTACGCCAGCCGCCGTAACGAATGTCGAGATTGTTCAGCTCTTCGGTTTCAAACTTGGCGTCGCGCTTGACGTCATCGCGGAGGCCCAGGCGGATGTCGTCGGAGCCCGAGATGGAGGCGGCCCAGATGCGGTCCCGCGGCGTCAGGTCATAGAGGACCTTGGCGTTGTAGGTGTAGAGCACCGGAACGCCTCCGATGCCGATGTCCTTGGTGAACAGATCGAGATAACTGCGGCGCGCGGAGACAATCCAGGAGCCCTTGCCCTTGTTGATGGGGCCTTCGACGATGCCGCCAATACCCGGGTCGCCAACCGTCACACGGCCCCGGAACCGGTCGCGGGAGCCTTCCGTTTGGGCCACCTGCAACACGCTGGAGGTGCGGTTGATGAACGGAGCCGGCTGGCCGCCCGTCAGAAATGTCACGTCCCGGATCAGCTGAGCATCGAGAATACTGGTGGTGCCACCCGCCGAGGCGAAGTTGGCGAAGGCGTTGATGTTGGGGATCTCGATGTTGTCGACAATAAAGAGGTTCTCCAGCGGACTGCCGCCACGGACGATGATGTCGTTGCGGAAGTCATTGGCACCGGTGACGACGCCCGGCAACAGTTGCACGTAGCGGGAGATGTCCTGGCGGGCACCGGCCGACTTGAACAGCTCCTCAGACTGAATGACGTAACTGGAGCTCTTGATCTCCTCCGGGGCCACAAAGACTGACTCCGTCACCGTCAGGGTCTGCTGAACGGCCGTAGCGGCGGACAGCGACACTTCCACCGTGCCATCCAGACCAGCACGGACGCTGACGGCGGAGCTGCGGATGGAAGGCTGACCCGGCGCGGTGATATCCAGCTGATAATCACCCGGACGAAGGTCGGGAAAGCGGAATTGGCCCCGGTCGTCTGAGGTGACGCAGCGGGGGGAATCGACGACACAAACCTTTACCTGGGAAGCAGGCTTTCCGTCAGCAGACGTGACGGTGCCGGTTAAACCACCGACGCCCGTCGTATCCTGGGCCAGCAACAAGGGGCAGAGGAGAAAGGGGAGAAAACGCATGATCTACGAAATAGATGCACGTATGAAACCGTAAGCATTAATAAAATTTCACTCGGGTCGCTTTTTTCGGATGAATTTTTCGTGAACCTACAAGGCCGAGCGTGGCTCTGCTTGGGTGTTCACCAACAGTGGAACGGGAAGGCTAAATCTCGCGCACCCGGATCTGCTTGTACTCCACCCATTTGCCCATCTGGTGCGCCTGTAGCATGATGGGGCCGCGGTCCATTTTCAGAAGGTTGGCGTAATCCACCACCGTGTCGCCGTTCACCCGCACGACGCACTGCTGGCCTTTGACGATCAACTGGAACGGGTACCAGACCTCCGCCTCAATCCGCGGGTACGGGCGGCTGCGGGCGAAGCCGTAGAGCGAACCGGTGGGGTAGACGGCGCCCTCCACGTCGTGCAGCTGGATCTCGTAATGCTCGTCGGACTTCTCGCTCACAGAGCGGAAGATGATGCCGCCGTTCGAATGCTTGGAGGCGCGGATGTAGCACTGGAACTCGAAGTCCTTATAGGTCTGCTTGGTGGCCAGATAACCCAGGTTGTCCGTCCGCAGCACATCGCCCAGAGCCTCGATCTTGGGTGACTGGAGCACCGTCCACTTGGCCAGGTCAGCGGGTTCAGCATAAAGCGAGGTCCACTGCTCCTTGGACGTCAGTTCGCGGATCTCCAGCTTGCGGAAGCGGAGCGGGTAGCTCAGCGATTGGATGCCGATATAGCCGGAACGGAGCCGGTGGCGCAACGCGGGGTGCAGATCGCGGTTCAGGTCCTGCACCAGCTCATCATTGATCCAGACGCGCAGCGCGGGGCCGTCGGTCACCACGCGGATTGAGTTCCATTCGCCTTGGTTCCGCACGTTCACCTTGCGCGGAGCGATGACGGGGAAGATCGCGCCCATCGACTCCCCCAGCGGTGTCGAATCCTTCTTCTGGAACAAGTTCAGCTTGATCCCGCATTCGGTGGGCCGCCCATGCAATGGCGCATGGAAGAAGAGCCCGCCATTGGCCCAACCCTTGATGAACACTTCGCAGCGGAACTCGAAGTTCTCGTAGACCTTGTCGGTCCGCAGCCACGCCGGGTCGCCCGAGCCTTCGTGCACCACAATCGCCCCGTCACTGACATAGAAGGCCGAAGCGGGGCCGTCCACCACCGTCCAGCCACGTAGGGTCTGTCCGTCGAAAAGAGACTCAAAAGCCTGCGCTTGCAACGCCGGGGCGGCCAGCGGAGCGGCCAGGGAACCAATCAAAGAACGCCGTGTCATCCATCCCCACTATAATCGGGATCGGATGGATGCCGCGCTCGAAAACCTGCAGGTCGCCCACCTGCGCACGAATTTTATGTTCCCGTTCTCGATTGAGCGGGAGCTGGTGCAGAACCACCATCCCGGCATCTGGGGCGCGGTCGACGGCTCCGGCAGCCGCCGGTGGCTGGAAGGGCTGGATGAATGGATCGCGCGGCACCAGGGCATGCCGCACCTGGGCGTTTGGCAGCGGGCCTCGCATACGCAGTTCGATGTCGAATCCAGCGCCTACCAGGACATGGTCTTCTTCCATCCGTTTGTGCGACGCATCTTCTTTGATGCGGGCAGCCAATCGAGCGCGCAAGCCGAGCAGGAGAACCTGGTCCGCCGCTACAAAATGCCGGTTCCCGAGGGCAGCCAGCTACTGATGCGGGCGGAGACCGTCACCGGCCGCTCCGTTGAAGTGGCCATCGATGGGTTAACGCTGTTTCTGTTCGCCAATGGCATTGGGGTGCTTTCCATTGGCATCGACGCCGTCAACATTCCCGCCCGGCGCGCCCTCTGGATCAACGAGATGATGCGCAAGCTGTACCCATCCAGTGGCCGGCAGCGCCGCGAGGGTCGCGTGCCCAGCCACTTGGCGATTACGCTGGTGCGGGACGGACAGCGCACGACGCTGGCGGAAGAGACCTTTGAGGTCTGCGAGATCAAGTCCTTCCAGCCGCCGCTGTCGAACCTGGTCTCTTCCCTGCTCTACTTCGCCGATTACCCGGCGCAGGAGTATGAGCCGGTGCTGGACGACCGCATGATCGTCTACTCCTACATTGCGCTCGACCCCAAGTCCGCCACCACGGAATGGCGCAACTCCGAGGCCTACGAGCAGTTTGTCAGCCGGGCGATCTACGTGGATCAGCTCAACGACGGCTACCGCTACGAACCGGAATTTACCCGCCAGCTGATGCGCCGCCAGGTCTACCGGCGGTGGGCGCACCAGGGAACGTTCTACGGCTTCTCCAGTTACTCCACCGTGACCGTGGCTTTCGGCGAGTTCGATTGCGACGACCACCAGCTGCGCGAGGGTTTTCTGATCCACCGCATGTTCCGGTCCCGCTACTACCTGATGATGCTGGTGGCGGTGTTCTACCGGGCGACACTGCTGGACTTTGCCGAGCGCGTGGCGCTGGTGTCCAAGCGCCTCAACCGGGACTCCGAAGATGACCGGCTGACGCCCGAGACCATCCGCTTCGTCAACATGCTGCGCGCGGAGTTCTTCAACTTCACCAACTACTGGCACTTCGACGAACTGGCCAACAAGGACGAAGAGTCTGAGCACTTCACCATGATGTGCGATGCCTACCGCATCCGGCCCATGATCGAAGACACCGAACGCGAAGTGAACCGGCTGCATACGTCGCTGACCGAGTACTACCAGTCCCGCAACACCCAGGCCGTTAACCGTCTGGCCATGATCAGCATGATCCTGGGCGCGGGCGCGGTGCTGACCGGCTTTTTCGGCATGAACTTTGCCGGGGGCTTTGCCAAAGTCTTCTTTGAACCCGGCGGTGAGTGGAGTTGGCCGCACTGGGCCGCGATTATTGGCGTGACGCTGTTCGCGCTGGGCGCGGTGGGGTTTGGCCTGTTTGTGGTGGCCGCCAACTGGATGGACTACCGCGACGTCCTGCTGCCCAGCTCATCCGCTCGCCGGCGCAATGGGGATTCGCTGAAGCACGTGGATTAGTGCACCCAGCGGGGCGCAAAAAGAGAAAGCCGGAGGGGAGCCAGTACAACGGCTCCCTTCCGGCTTTGTTGCTTTAAGTTGCCTGAAACTAGTTCGCGGCGCGGCGGCGGCGGAGGGCGGCCAGACCCGCCACACCGGCGGCCATCAGCGCGATGCTGGAGGGCTCCGGGGTGAGCAGCGTGGTGTCGTAGGCGTAGTCGATCACGTTGATGGTGGTGCCGAGGTCGCTATTCTCGACCGCCACCTGCATCCAGCCGGCGCGGAAGTAGTTTTCCGATTCGAACAGGAAGCCGAAATACTGCGGCTTGGTCAAGTCGTTGGCCCAAGCGCCCCCGGTCGACCCGCCCTTGTTCGCGCGCAGGATGCCGACAGGAATCCCCTTGAAATCGGCCAGAGCGGGGATGACAGCTCCCGAGAGGGGCAGCATGATCGGATCGAGAGCGTTCACCGTGGTCACGGCACCGGTAGCGAAACCGAATGCAAAATACTGGCCCGAGTTCGTGGTGTCGTCGGCAACGTACACGACGACATCGGGGTTCCCGTCCCCGTCGACGTCGTAAATCAGGGGGTTGGCACCGTTATCGCCATCCAGGATCGTTTGCGTCTCGTTGACCACAGTGGTGATCACGCCCGCCTGAGTGGCAGGAGCGGCGGCAATGACGGCTCCGGCAGCCAGGGCGTAGGCTTGGAGGCGGCGGCTGAGGGGAGACGCGGACGTCTTATTTTTGTTTGACTTAGACCAATTCTGCATTGTTTTCTCGAGGGGTTGAAATCAGACTACTTCGGGTATGTTACGCAAGACTGAAACAGGCCGTCAACGATAGTAGTACTAGTCCGGCGGGGCTGGCGCGAACCCTTAGTGGGGGACTTTGATGTTGATAGTACCCTTCGTACGGGATACCCGCATTGGGGTGTAGCGCTCGCAAAAACGAAATTCTTCTGGCGGGAGGCGCTTGCCGATGAATAAGACGCCCCTTTTCTGCGGGATACGGAATCGGCGCGGGCATCGAGATGCGGACGGCGGACACAGTAAAGTACTAGGTTTTTGGGCGTTTCGCGACGGGGCGCACAGGTGGGGGTGGGATTGGGCCGGAAATGGCGACGGGATGCATAGCGCACAGGTCCTCCGTTACCGGAAGTAGCACGGCCGAGCGTGAGTGGAGGCGTGTCGGGGTGGCTAAGTGCTGGAGGAGGCGGGAGATCGGGGAGTAGGAGGAGGGTGACGCAGGAATACAGCGGGCGTGTTCACGCTAATCTCGAAACGCCACACGTGGCCCATACTGAGCCCCTGCCTCACGCTGAGCCGCGACAGAATGGAGCGGAGTCCACCCCTTCCGTAGGTGCCGGGCTACTCCGTGATGAGCCCCGTTCGAGTCCAGGGCACGCAACTTTCAAGGCATGGTGGAGCAAACCCCGGCCGTGTTGGTTCCTGGGCGGCAGTTGAAGGGCCAACACTCCGCTCCATTCTGTCGCGGCTCAGCGTGAGGCGGCGCCGCGTGAGGGGAAATGGGCCGGTGTGCGGGCTGGTGGGGTACCAGAGCTAGAGCAGGCCGTAGCACACCAAACCGATTGCTAGCGGTGAGCAGAGAGGACACGATGGGCCGGTCTAGCGGCTATCGCTACTACTTGCTGACCAATGTGACTAGGCGTTGACCGCCTGATGCGTTTGCTAGGGTTTGAAAGACAGGCTAGCGCCTAGCCCATGCGTCAGCTTGGGGCTTCTTCCCGTACCCGAAAAAGCCCCAAGCTGACGCATTGGGCTGAGGCCAACCAATCATCTGGTCAAACAATGCGGTGTGGGGCCAGAGACGCTTTGGGGAAGAGAGCAGCCCGCTCCTGCTGGTCGCGGCTCGGAACGGGCGGAGTCTGTTGGGTGTACTGGTGAGGGGTGAGGGCGTTCGAGCGATAACGAACGCCCCACCGATGTTTTACCTGCGGGAGCCGGGGTGCTACGGTTTCGGCAACGCGAACGAGACCACGGAGGAGCCGGCGCCCATGGTGATGTATTGGCGCCCGCCTACTTCCCAGGTGATGGGCGAGCTCTTGAGGGCGTAACCCAGGTTGAACTTCCAGAGCAGGGCGCCGGTTTTGGATTCGAGCGCCATGATGTAGCCATCCAGGTCCGTCGCGAAGATCACTTGGCCGCCGGTGGACAGTACGCCCGACCAAGGGGCTTTGGCGAGCGGGAATTCCCACTTGGTGTCGGTGGAGATGGGGTCCATCGCTTTGACGGAGCCGGACTCACGCTTTTCGCTCCAGCCGCGGAAGACGCTGCCCCAGTAGGCTTTGCCCGCCACGTAGACGGGCGGCGCTTCATAGAAGACATCGCACTGGTTGCGGACGGCAAAGTAGAACCAGCCGGTTTCCGGGTTGAGCGCGGGCGCCATCCAGTTGGTGGCTCCAGCCAGGCCCGGGCAGACGGGCGTGCCTTCTTTAGAGGGACGCGTGCCGGGTTTTTCGATGGGGCGGCCTTTTTCGTCCAGGCCCACGGCCCAGGTCTGCGGAGCAAAGGCTTTGCCGCTCAAGAACTCGCCGGTCACGCGGTCGAGGACATAGTGGAAGCCGTTGCGGTTGGCTTGCAGGAGCAGCTTACGCGCTTGGCCTTTGTAGTTCATGTCGACCAGCATGTTGGTCTGGTTGGCGTCCCAGTCATGCGTGTCGTGCGGGGTGAACTGGAAGTGCCATTTCAGCTTGCCGGTGTTGGGGTCGAGCGCGAGTACCGAGCAGGTGTAGAGATTGTCGCCCTGGCGGACATCTCCAAACAGGTCCGGGCCAGGATTGCCGACCGACCAATAGAGCGTGTTCAGCTGCGGGTCATACGTGCCGGTCATCCAGGCCGGGCCGCCGCCGCGCTGCCAGCTATCGTCGAGCCAGGTTTCCCCGCCCTTTTCGCCCTTGGCCGGGATGGTGTAGAACTTCCAAACCTCTTTGCCTGAGCGCGCATCAAAAGCCGCGATGAAGCCGCGAATGCCGTATTCGCCACCGCCGACGCCCGCGATCACTTTATCGCCCACCACCAAGGGGGCCAGCGTCGCGCCGTAGCCCTTCTTGTTGTCTTCCATGGTGACGTTCCACAGCAGTTCGCCTGTGCGGGCGTCGAGCGAGAGCAGGTGGCAATCCGGGGTCACCATGAATAGCTGATTGCCCAGAATGGCGAAGCCGCGGTTCACGGTACCGTTGGCGAGCAGTTCGTTTTTCGGTACCGGGTACGAATAGCGCCAGAGTTGGCGTCCGCTGCGGGCGTCGAGTGCAAAGGCGACGCCATTGGCGGACGTGAGATACATGACGCCATCGACGACCAGCGGCATGCCTTGGAATTCGCCGGGCTGCCCGGTCTGGAAGATCCAATCGACGCGGAGATCTTTGACGTTGGTGGAGTTGATCTGCTTCAGCGTCCGGTGCCGTTGGCCGGAATAGTCGCCGTGGTAGGTCATCCAGTTTTGCTGCTCTTTGAGCGCATTCTTCAGGCGGTCAAAGGTGACATCCTGCGCCAAAGCGGCGGCGGCGATCAGTGCAATGGTCCAGCGCATTATTGAATCCCCTTCGCCTTGGTGGCCGGACCGGAGGCGTTGATGTTGCCCCGCAATGAATCGAGATACGCCAGCAGATTGTCGAGATCGGCCTTGGGCAGACGGTCGTAGGCCGGCATCAGGGATTTGGTCTCGATGGTGACGGTCTTGAGTTCGCTCTTGTCAAAGAACCGGAACTTGCCCGCCGGGTCCCGCATTTGCAGCGTGAACGAATCTTCGTTCACCTTGAGGCCGGTGACCTTGCGGCCATCCTTCATCACCGCTGAGACGCCTTCCCATTCGAGCGGGATGTCCGCCGAAGGCTTGGCCAGCGATTCCGTAATGTAGGCTTGCGAACGCGCCACGCCGATGCGCGACAGGTCCGGCCCATAGATGGAACCGACGCCGTCGACCTTGTGGCAGCCCGTGCAGCCGGAACGGCCATAGACCAGCTTGCCGGCGGCGATATCGCCGGTGAGTTTTGGGGCATTGGCTCCGCCGCCCTGATTGGAAAAGCTCTTCAGATAGCCGACCAGCTTCGCTACTTCGTCATTCTCAAAATTGGCGAAGGCGGGCATGGTGGTGCCGGGGATGCCTTGCTTGATGACGCGCGACACATCCGCGTCCGTGCTGCCGTGGACGCGGCGCGCGGTGAGGTCCGGTCCGCGGCCACCTTTGCCCGAGAGGCCATGGCAGAACGCGCAGTTGGACCGGTAGAGGGCGTCGCCCTCCGGGTCCGGCTTGCCCATTTGGGGCTGTTGCGCAAACAAGGCGCAGGAGAACAACAGAGAAAGTAGCTTCATCCAAAAAGGCCGGCGACCGGCTTTCCTTCCACCAGCATGCGGGGTTGTTTGAGATCGTTCAAGATCTCCATGTTGGGGTCAATCCCCAGAGAGTGATAAATCGTTGCCACCAGATCGACCGGGTGCACGGGGTTGTCCACCGGGGCCGAGGCTTGGGCATCGCTCTTGCCATAGAGCGCGCCGCGCTTGACGCCCGCGCCGAAGATGGCGGCGGTGTAGCAGTAAGGCCAGTGGTCACGCCCGTCGGGCGAGTTGGTGTTGCCCGAGGTGGAGACGCCCAGGCGCGGGCTGCGGCCAAATTCGCCGATAGCCAGCACCAACGTATCGGCCAGCATGCCGCGCTGGTCCATGTCTTCGATGAGGGCGCTGAGCGCGGAGTCGAGCTTGGGGCAGTGCAGGTTCTTGAGCGGCCCGAAGTTCGCAAAGTGCGTATCCCAGCTGGAGGTTTCCGGGTCTCCATTGGCCACTGACGGCCAGTTGACTTGCACAAACCGCGTGCCGGCTTCGATCAAGCGGCGCGCCATCAACGCGGACTGGCCGAAGGTGTGGCGGCCGTAACGGTCGCGGGTCTTGTCGGATTCCTGCGTGAGGTCGAAGGCGTCACGGGCTTTGCCGGAGAGCACCAGGTCGTAGGCCTTCTCGTAATAGTCGGTGAGGGCGTAGCTGGAGACGGCTTTTTCGAGATCCTTCATGGAGCCGTTGATGCCTTTGAGCAGTTCAAAACGGTCCTTCAGCCGCGCTTGGTTCACTTCCGGGCGCAGGGTGAGGTCGTCCAAGCGGACGTCCTTGGCGGGGTCCTGGTAGAGGCGGTAGGGATCGAAGGCTTTGCCCAGGAAGCCGGCCGCGCCGCCCTTGCCGACGACGTTTGATTCCTGGAGCGGGCGCGGCATTTCGACGAAGGGCAACATCGCGCCTTCCGGCGGACGCATCTTGGCGATCTGGCAGCCCATGTGGGGGAAGTCGCGCGGTGACGGCGGCTCCAGCTGGCCCGACGGAGAGACTTTGTCCGGCGCCCAACCGGTCATCATCTGGTACATGGCCGCGGTGTGGTTGAACAGGCCGCTGGGCGTGTAGCTCATCGAACGGATCAGCGTGATCTTGTCCATCTGCTGCGCGAGCAGCGGCATGGTCTCGCTGACTTCGATGCCGGGCACTTTGGTCTTGATGTGCTTGAATTCGCCGCGGACGTTGGAGGGCGCTTCAGGCTTGGGGTCCCAGATGTCGATGTGGCTGGGTCCGCCTTGCAGGAACAACAGGATGACGGACTTGGCGCGCGGCTTGATGGCGAGCGTGGAGGCGGGGGTGGCGCCCTTGGCCTGTAACGCAAACAGATCCTGCAGACCGAGACCCAACAGACTGAGGCCGCCGACGCGCATCAGCTCGCGACGCGAGGTTCCGTCACAGGTCCGGACGGGTTGGCCAGGAATAGACAACATGGGCGCGCTCCTTCTTGCTACCAACGTTCAAGCCACTTTGGGCTTTCGCTATTATATGGCGCTCCGGACACCATTAAGATGAAGGTTCATGATGAAGCGGACACGCCGGCAGTTTCTCCACCACGCGGCCGCCCTTTCAGCTCCGATGATTGCTTCGTCACTGCCAGCGCTGGCGCAACAGAATAGGGCGGCGCGCCCGCTGATCTTTGATCATGACGGCGGGACGCCGGACGATTTTCTGGCGCTCGCGCTGCTGCTGACGTTGAAAGATGTGGACCTGCGCGGGGTGATCTGCTCGCCGGGGGTGACGTACCTGGACGCATCGCTGAGCGTCACGCGGAAGATGCTGGCGTTGGCGGGTCGCGATCAAGTGCCGGTTCTCCGGAGCGCGGCGCGAGGCTTGAATGCTTATCCCACGCCCTGGCGGCGCAGTGTTTGGGTGGCGGATGCGCTGCCGATCATGAACCAGCGGGTGTTGCCTGCTGTGGCGGCTCCGGATGCGGTGGATTGGTTGGTGAGCCAGCTGATGGCGGCCATGGCTCCGGTGACGATGTTGGTGACGGGGAGCTTCTGCACGCTGGCGTTGGCGCTGGACCGGCAGCCGTCGATTGAATCGAAGATCGCGGAAGTGGTCTGGATGGGCGGCGCGTTGCGTGTCGGCGGCAACGTCTCGCGCAATGATGAGCCGTCGCATGATGGGTCCGCTGAATGGAATGCCTACTTTGATCCTCCGGCGGCGGCTCGTGTGTGGAGGTCGAAGGTGCCGATCGTGCTGTGTCCCCTCGATGCCACCAATAAGGTGCCGGTGCGGCGAGAGTTTCAGCAACGGCTGGCCAAAGTGCGCCACACCGCGTTGGGCGATCTGGCTGGGCAGTTGAACTCGTTCTCTTATGCCAATGGTGAGGAGTTCTACTTTTGGGATCTGCTGGCCGCGGCCTATGTGGCCGCTCCGGCGCTGTTCCGGGTGAAGGACGACGAAGTGGCGTTGATCGCTGACAGTGCCAGCGCGGGTCGCACGAAGCCGGAGCCTGGGGCGCGGCGCGTGAAGGTGGTGGACCCGATTGATCCGCGGGCGATTGAGGACTATGTGCTCGGGCAGTGGGGCGCTAGACCACAGGCACGCTGACGCCCAACCGGGCGGCGCCGTCGGTCAGGTCTTTCCAGTTGCCTTCCGGGATGTCAATGCCGGAGGCGAGGCGCTGTGCTTCCAGGCGCTTTTCGGGGTCACCGGCCATCAGCACTTCGGTGAAACCGAACGCGGGGGCGGTGGCCTTCATGATCGCGGTCAACGCCAGCATGCGGGTGTTGAACTCTTCCAACGGCATGAAGCGGGTGATGTCCACTGCGATGTAGCAGTGGCTGACGCGGACTGGCTTCGTCACGAAGCGGATGCCGCCCAAGTCGTTCGGCAGCGCGCCGCCGCCCAGCACGGAGCACAGGATCTCCACCATCATCGCCAGGCCATAGCCCTTATAGCCACCCAGCGGTGAGACCAGGCCGTTGTAGGCGGCTACCGTGTCGGTGGTGGGCACGCCTTCTTTGTCCATCGCCCAACCGAGCGGGATCTCGGGCTGCTGATTGATGAAGGCCTTGAAGATCTTGTTGGCCGCGACCGTGGTGGTGGCCATGTCCAGAAGGAACGGCTCCTGCCCGTCGTCGCCGCAGGGAGGTACCGCCAGGCAGATGGGGTTGGTGCCGTACTTCGGTTGCTTGCCTTGCCACGGGGACACGAGCGTTGAGGCGTTGCAGAAGACGAAGCCCAGCATGCCGTGCCGGGCGATCTCGCGGGCCCACCAGAAGCAGGCGCCGAAGTGGTTGGCTTCGCGCGCGGTGACGATCGAGAGGCCATGCTCTTTTGCGAGCCGGACCGCGTGGTCGCAACAGTTGCGCGCGATCACTTGACCCAGCGCGTTCTCGCCGTCGTAGCTGAGGCAGGCGCCGGATTCGCTCACCACCCGGCCTTCGTGAGTGGGGTGAACGGTGCCCGCTTCGATCTGCTTCAGGTAGTACGAGAGCAGGTGGACGCCGTGGGAATCGATGCCGCGCAGATTGGCTGCGAGCAGCATGCGGGCGGTCAGTTCTGCATTCTCGGCCGGCACGCCCGCCGCCAGCAGCAACTGCTGCGAAAAGGCTTCGAGTTGCGCGTGGGGGACTACCGGCATTCCTGCACGCGCGGCGCGAGATCGACGCGCTTGGGGAGCGTCTGGCCGTCCAACTTCTTCACGACCGCTTGCACGGATTGGTGTTTAGCATACTACGGAAAGAAACCAATGAATCCTAAAGGAGTTGGTATAAAACTTCCTGGGCAGACACTTTATATTTTTCAGGAAGGCTCTTTAGGAAGTGGTACTATGGTGCACTTTGCCCGCGAGGCCGCGTGCCTGGATGGCCTTGATGGCACCGACAGAGCCGGGGTCGGCGGAGGCGAAGAAACCCGCGAGGTCGGCGTTGCCGGTCAGCATGTTCTCAGCTGCGGCCAGCGCCTTGGCGCGATCGGACATGGAGAACTGCCGGGCAGCAATGGTGATGGCCGGAAACTCTTTGGCTATGGTCTCTTCAAAGCCCTTCTCGCGTTCCATGGTGGAGCTGGACCCGGGGGAGCCCATCATCAGGCCCACTTTGCCCTTGCCGCCGATGGCTTTGGCCAAAGCGCGCGCGCCCAGTGCTCCGCCTTCGTAGTTGTTGGTGGCGATGAAGCTGACGTACTCATCGGAATCGACGCCGGAGTCGAACACCACGACGGGGATGCCCGCCGCCATCGCTCGATGCAGCGAACTGTTCAAGATCTTGCGCTCCGTTGCCGCCACGGCGATGCCGGAGACGCGCTGGTTGATCATCGAATCGACGATCTGCACCTGCCGCGCGTAGTCAGTCTCAGATGGCGCGCCGTTCCACAGGATCTCAACTTTCAAGTCCTTGCCGGCAGCGCGGACGCCTTCTTCCACCTTGATCCAGAACAGGTGCGAAGTGGCCTTGGGGACGACGCCGATGATGCGCTTCTGCTCACGGTTGCAAGCCGGAAGCAGGAGCGCGCCGAGGATGAGGAGGGCCGCGAAGGGCCGATTACGAAGCAGTCCAGCCACCATCGATCAGGATATCCGTTCCAGTAATGAAGCCTGCGTCGGGTCCGCACAAAAAGGCGGCGAGAGCGCCCACTTCCGCCGGGTCGCCCCAACGGCCCACGGGCAGCTTGGCCAGGAACTGCGCGTTCTTTTCGGGGTCGTTCATCAGGGGAGTGTTCATCTCGGTGGCGAAGGGTCCGGGCGAGATGCCGTTGACGGTGATGCCTTCGGAGGCGAGTTCCAGCGCCAGGGCGCGGATCATGCCGAGCAGCGCGGTCTTCGAAGTCGAATACGCCGTGCGTCCGGCGAGTGAGACGTGGCTCATGATGGAGGTCATCATCAGGATGCGGCCATAGCCTTGGCCGCGCATCAGCGGGATCATGGCGCGGGAGACCAGGAACACACTGTTGACGTTGGCTTCCTGCACGTACTTCCATTCAGCCAGCGTGAACTCGTCCAAGTTCTTGCGCAGGTTGACACCGGCATTGTTGATCAGCAGTTGAACCTTGCCATACTTGGCGGCGATCTCTTCACCCAAGCGCGCCACATCGGTTTCGTTCGAAACATCCGCCGTGTGGGCCGAAGCCGTGGACCCGGCCGCCTCCACCTGTCGCACGCTCTCATCCAGCGCGGCCTGATCGCGCCCCACCAGCGCAATCTGCGCCCCTTGTTCCGCCAAGGCCACGGCCATGGCCCGGCCCAATCCCCGGCTACCGCCGGTAATGACAGCGACTCGTCCTGCAAGCTTCTTTGACATTCGTCCTCGATTACATCATGCCGGGCGAGGGCGGCGCTAGAAGACGTCCTTCGACTCCAGATTGGCTTCCACTTCTTTGCGCAGCCGCAGGACCGGACGGGTCTTTTTGTCGCGGACCAGGGGGAGCTGATCTTCACTGTGCTTGGAGCCCGGCTGCGAGGAGTTTCCGTAGCTCAGGACGGCCTCGGCGCGGCCTCCGAATTCGGCCATCAGCACGAAGG
>JAPKYX010000288.1 GCA_026394075.1 Acidobacteriota bacterium | reverse complement strand
CAAAGCCCGTCTGCTGCGCGAAGCGCATCACTTCAGGAAGCGAAAGGTCAGGCAGAATCGCGCTGACGAATCCAAGTTGCATCATAGAGAATATGATCTCTTACCGGACGGGCAATGATCTGGACCTCGACCAGGTGATTGCCCTCTACCGCTCCTCGACACTGGGCGAACGCCGCCCCGTGGATGATCGCGCCCGCATGCAGCAGATGCTCGAGAAGGCGAACCTGGTCATCACGGCCTGGGACGGCGCGAAGATGGTGGGCATCGCGCGATCGTTGACCGACTTCTGCTACGCCACGTATTTGTCCGACCTGGCCGTTGACGAAACCTATCAGCGCCAGGGCATTGGAAAAGAACTGATCCGCTTGACGCAAGAAGCCGGCGGACAGGCCAGTGTCATCCTGCTTTCCGCGCCCAAGGCCGTCGAATACTATCCGCGCATCGGCATGACCGCGCATCCTTCCGCGTGGTGGCTCCGCGCCGGCGAGAGTTTGCGCCAGATGGACAAGCAATAGAGTGATCGCTGCCGATAATCTGCTGGGCCTGGTGCGGAACACCGCGCCGTTTCTTTTTCATCGTGATTGGGGCCAACACGAGTTCCTCGACATCCTGCGCGGGCCAATGCCTCAGGAAGGCGACACGCTGGGGTACTTCGCGCTCTGCGTGGCCGCCCACCATTCCACCGTGGCGACGTTTGTCCCCACCGATGTTGATGCCAAGATCCGCGGCCTGCTGTGGCGCGAAACCAGGGATCGCGAGGTGCTGCGCGCCATGGCCGATCTGGCGTTGCGCGCGATGCACTGGGATCTCTCGTTTGTTTCGCGCCGGTGCGTCAACTTGGGGTTGGGCGATGTCTCCGGCCACGACGGTGAGCGCATGAGCATCATTGCGGGGGCGCATGGCCGGTTTCTGGAGATCGCCGACACCGACTATGCCGAGAAGATGGCGGTGACGCTGGAGGAAGAACTTCAGCGGGAGATCGACACCTTCGCGCAAGCCAAAGATCCGTTCACTGTCCTGAAGCTGGCCGCGTCGATCGCGCACAATCTGGGCGACCTGAACCAGGGCATCAGTTTCTGGCGTAAGGGTGAGATCACGGCGGCCTCCCGGGCGCGCTTCTTGCGGCTGGGGCACGAGGATGCGGGGCGCTTTGCGAAGCCGATGCGGCTCTACCGTTCGATCCTATCGCCCGAAGGTCACCGGAACTACCCGTTGCGCGGCGTGAAGGGCTTGCGGCAGGCACCCGACCTGCTCTATCCGCAGCCGCCACTGGTGGAGGACTGGGGGGCCACCATGGCCACCACGCCGCTGCTCAGCTTCGATGATCGCCGTGATCTGGTGGATGCTCTGGTGGAAGGCTGCCGCAAGCTGCCCGGCCAGCAGGGTTACTACCGGGCCTTGGCCGGCATGATGAATGCCAACCCGTCGCAGTTTGAACGGTTGATCGACGGGCTACCCGGCACGTCGCGCAAGGAGATCCGTTCGGGCGACTTCCGCAAAGTTCTGGCGGTTCCACGCGCCTCCTGGGAAGCATCGCTGGCCAAGCGCGTGCGGGCGCTGCAGTAGCCGGGCCGTTTCCCGCTCGCTTCTAGAGCGGCGCCGAGAGACGGCTGAAGGAACGGATGGTGTCGCGCGCGTTGGCCCCGGCCACCAGTGCGCCCAGTTCCCCACCAAATTGCACCATGCGAAGCGCCCACCGCAGGTAGGTGGAGGGCCGGAGATAATACTGCGCAATGGTGACCGGACTGGTGATCAGCGGCCGGGAAAGCGCGGGGGGCGGGGCGACAGCCCGGACCGGCGGCAACTCGACCGGCAGCGGGCGGCGCAGGCTGATCGACAGATTGCGGCCAAAGCGATCAATCGACGAACTCTCAATCTGAAACCCCGCCAAAGTGGCGGCGTAGGCGAGACTTTCCGACGTGAATCCGAGGACGTGGGCGTAGTGAAAGCGGCCCGAGGGATTCTGGTGGGGAGAATTGATATTCGGGACTTCGACCAGCAGACGCCCACCTGGAACGAGCCAGCCGAGCAGACGCCGCAGCGCTCCAGCCGGATCGGTAAGGTGTTCCAGCACATGGAAGGCGGTGATGAATTCAAAAGAGGACGGCGGGAGATCCGCTTCAAACAGTCCGGTGCTGAGCACGGGCACTCCGTAGGTCACCCGCGCGTACTCACCATACGCGGTGTCCGCCTCGATCCCGTTTACCGCGTGGCCCAGCGACTGGAGCAGAAAGAGCCATTCGCCGGATCCCGACCCAACGTCCAGAACTCGCGCCGCCGGAGCCAGCGGCGCCAGCATCCGCAGCCGTTCGAGAGCGAGCCGCCCAGAGCGCAGGGTGTTCTTGCGTTTGGGAAGCCGAAAGCCCTTGTATTCTTCGCGGTAGTCCTGCTGGTGGAAATCACGGAGATCATCACCGGAGGGCAGCGGGTCGGTCCGAAATAGTCCGCATACCGCACAGGCCACCGTCCGGAGTGGACGGCCGCGCCGATCGGTGGTGGAGACCAGGGTCGCCTCTGCTTGCAAGCAGAGAGGGCAAGGGGACTGTGCCGGTGAAGGTGTAGTGGGCAAGCGCGATCCTGGAGTAAAGAGTACAGCTAAGTGGCCCCGCGCGCAAGTCAGAACGCGGGCCGCAGTGCTCTCCAGAAGGCACGCCGTGCCCCGCCGGGGTGACGAAGTATCTCAGCTTCGGCCACCCCTACGGAGCTCGGCATTCATTGAAGGGCGTTTCACGGCTGGACCGCTGCCGCCCATCATTCTATTTCATCGCCGCCTTGCCGAAGCCGGCGGCGGCTGCCGCGGCGCGCAGTTCCTGTGGCTCGTCCCTGGACTCGGGCTCAATCTCCTGGGCCGCCTCGTCGCCCGCTACCGGCAATTCCACCGTGGTTGCTTTCGCCTTGGGCAAGTGAACCACCAGCAGTCCGTCCTGCAGGTACGCCCGCACGTCATCGGGTGCGACCGCCGTGGGCAGTTCGACTTGCCGGAATAGCGCTCGGTGGTCGAACTCAGAATAGAGTTCGTGTTCACCGGCTTCGGTCTCGCGTGTGTTCGTCTCCGCCTCACCGTGGACCGTCAGCATGTTCGGGTCCACGGCAACGTTCAATTGCGCGGCAGAAAAGCCGGGAACGGCGATCGTCATGGTGTAGTCGGTTTCGGTTTCCACCAACTCACCGGCCGGAACGTGAAACAAGTCGTGCTGCGCCTGGAACCAGTCGCCCCAGTCCTGGTCATGTTCCCCGCCCCGGTGCTCAAACAGTTGATGCGCCCGGTCGCGGATGCGCTGGAGGGCACCATCAAAGAATTCGAACAGCGGCCCGTGTTTCGGATCGGTCCGTTTGACAATTTCAATGCGTTGACTCATACAAACCTCCTTGAAGTTACCAACCACTTCTATACCTTCGGCCATGGGGCCCCTAGATACTCAGAACAGGACACGGTGCGGCGGCGATCACCGGGTAGATGTGAGACCACCATTGGCTCAGAATCCCCTGGCTGCCCCCGCGGCCCAGGATCAATAGGTCCGCTTCAACCTTGACGGCAACCGCGCTGATGGCCTGGGCGACTGGGCCTTCCACCGCGCGAACGTCTGCCTCCAACCCGGCGTCCGCGGCCAACTTCCGGAGCGAGAGGTCCGCCGCGTCAAGCAAGGACTTGCGGAACGGCGCCACGTCGATCTCAAGCGACATCGGCGGAAGTTCCACCACGTGAACCAGGGTCAGGCGGGCGCTGGAGGCCTTCGCCAAGGCTCCAGCGGCGCGGACTACAGTCTCCGCCTCATCATCGAAGTTGACGGCGCAAACCATCGAACGAACCGCAGGCCGCGGCTGATCCGGTTCCAAGCCGTGCACACCCGTCCAAACTGCGCAGGAGACATCGTGGAGCAGCTTAGCCGCCACCGAACCGATCAGCAGCCGGCGGAACAAGCCATAGCCTCGCGTGGGCAGCATCAGCAGGTCCGTACCGGTTTCGGCCACCTCGCGGGCGATCATCGTACCCGGATCACCCTGCTTCAGCACCAACTGCGGCGTCAGATCAGGGAAATGATTGCGCGCGAAACTTTCCAGACGAACCTGTTCCTGCGCCATCAACTCTTCCCAGGGCGGGACATCCTTCAACGCCGCCGTACCGTCGGCACCAAAGATCAGCAGCGACGGATCAGCTACGTGGATCAGGGTCAGTTCGGCGTCATCGAGCCGGACCATCTCCCGGACGTGAGGCACCACCGACAGGCAGGCTGCCGAGAAATCGACAGGGAACAAGATGCGACGAAACGGAATCATAAAACGGCCTCTCCTTCGTCGGGCGAGCGGTCCGGGCTCCGGTTGAGGCATCTGGCGACGCGACGCTGTGGAACCCTGCCATCGCCTTCAGTCACCCAGTCCTTTGCAATCGAAGGACCAACCCGGGCCGCAACGCCAAGTGCTGTGCTTGTGATGTCGGGTACCGTCTCCCGCCGGTCAGAAGGCGCGATCACCTGGACCGCTGCGCATTCTCGCGCAATCCCGAGCGTTAGGACACCCAGGCCCAGGTTCGGAGGAAGCGGATCAGGTTCTTTTGGACCGGCAAGGCGGCGTGCCCGGCGGCCTGGGCGTAGCCGATCCGGCGAAAGTTGCGGGGCTTGATGGGAATCAGCGCGCAGCCTGGGGCGTGTTGTGCCGTGCGCGCCGGCACCAGCGAAATGCCGAAGCCATGAGCCACCATGGAGAAAATACTGGCCAGATTGTCGCTTTCCTGAACATTCTCAAAGCGGGCCCGGGCGCGGCTGCACGCACTCAGGACGTCATCGCGCAGGCAATGCCCTTCCCGCAGCAACAACATCGGCTCCTTTTCCAGACGGGACAATTCCAGCTGCTCTTCCCCGGCCAACGGGTTAGCCTTGCCCAGCGCCACCATCAGGGGCTCACGGTAAAGCTCGGCACAGACGATCTCGGGATGCCGGATGGGTAAAGCAAGAACGGCCACATCCACCTCTCCCCGCCGCAGAGCGGCCACCAGGACATCGGTGGTCAACTCCCGCAACGTCAGGGAGACGTTGGGATTCGCCAGCCGGAACGCCGCCAAGGGGGGAGCCATCGCGTATGGCAGCACCGTGGGGATCACGCCCACGGTCAACGACCCGCAATCCTCCGGGTGCAATGCGTCAACGGCGCGGCGGGCGCAGTGGACTTGCCGCAGCACCGCCTCCGCCTCTGGCACGAACGCTTGACCATATGCGGTCAGTTTCACCGACCGGCCCAGCCGGTCAAACAGCGGAACGCCAAGCGAAGCTTCCAGCTTCTTGATCTGTTGCGATAGCGAAGGCTGCGCGACGCCTTCCTGCTCCGCCGCCGCGACGAAGCTGCCCGCTTTGACCACGGCGAGAAAGTACCGCAGTTGATTCATCTCCACCTCTCGACTTTAGCGGTCTTGCCGGGTCGGCAACAAGCGCTCAGTCGGCGGCCTCACTCGGACGCCCGCGACAGAAAACTAGCGCCACGGCGCGTCGGTGGGCATCACCATGTCAGATGAAAAAGGAATCCGTCTGGGACTATCCGCGCCCGCCCCGGGTTGAACCCACCAGCCGCCGCATCCGCGTCTACTTTGCCGGACTGCTGATTGCGGATTCCACGCGGGCACTGCGGGTGCTGGAAACCAGTCATCCGCCGGTGTACTACATGCCCCCGGCGGATGTCCGCATGGACCTTCTGGAGCCTACGCCCAAGCGCACATTCTGCGAGTTCAAGGGCACCGCTTCCTACTGGACGCTCCGCACTGAAAACCGGCAAGCCCAGGAGGCGGCTTGGAGCTACGCGAAGCCCACCCCCGGCTTTGAGGCACTGGCCGGATATCTGGCCTTCTACGCCAGCCGCGTGGACCAATGCTTCGTCGATGAAGAGCTGGTGGTGCCCCAGGCAGGCAGCTTCTACGGAGGCTGGATTACCGCTGATATAGACGGACCATTCAAAGGCTAGCGGCGAACTCCGGGCGGCTAAAGAGAATCAACAGAGAGCTTGATATCGGCCCGCCGCCACGCTTCCTGGAACTCGCGTTCTACACTGGCTGCGCTCTCGGTCTTGCCCTGTGCTGTGAGCGCCTGGATTAAGCCGAACAGCATCCGTCCATTGCGCGGTGAATCTAACAAGCCTCGCCGGAACACGACCGCCGCTTCGGAGGCCTGACCGGATCGCAACAATGCCCCGCCCAAGGACTCCCGCAAAGGCGCATACCAGAGTGGAGGCTCCTCATAGGACAGCGCGTCTTGCGACGCCACGGCCAACCGCCAGTGAGGCACCGAGGCTGCGGCGTCCTTGGCCAGCCGGGCATCGAGGACATGCGAGGCGAGGTCGAACATCGCGCCGGCCGGGGTGCCCATCCAGGGGCGGTTGCGAGGCACAGCCAATCGGGCCGCCGCGAACGCCTTTCGTTCAGCCGCCGTATCCTGGCCCTTGGCGTGAAGCGCCAGCGTTCTGGCCCAGTGCCAGAAAACGGTGGCTCCCGTCAGCTTGGAATCCGGCTTCGGCTGCGCCAACATCTCATCCCAGCGGCCAAACCGTTCCAGCACAAACCAGTAGTAGGGCCCGAATATGTCCACCATCGCGGGCATCGCGCCCGCCATCGGCATCACGGCATCGTGCAGCGTCTTGGCCGCGGCAATCGCGTCCGAGGCTCGGCCTTGCATTTGGCGGGCCGCCGCGATGAAGTGCAGGTTGTGCATGTAGTAGCCCATGTAGGGCGAATCCGTCACGCCGGTGGCACCCAGATACGCGCGGTCCACTTCTGCCGCGCGCTCATTGACGGCGGCGGCCATCTCGTAGTCACCCACGCGCAGCCAGATGTGGCCGGGCATGTGCACCAGGTGCCCGGCACCGGGAACGACAGCCATCAAGCGTTGCGAAGCGGGAATGGCGCGCTCCGGCGTTGAGGACATCTCGACGGCGTGGATGTAGAAGTGATTGGCCCCCGGATGGTCCGGGTTGCGCCGCATGACGCCTTCCAGCACCCGAATCGCGTCCGCCATCCCCGGCGCTGGTTGGCCCAGCCTTGTGAACCAGCGCCACCGCACCGGAATCATTAGCGCTTCCGCGTAGAAGGTCTGTGCATCGAGATCATCCAGGTTGGCAGCGGCCAGCTTCGCCATGGCCGCAATGTAGGCGGCGTCACCGCCTCCGCATCGCGCTCGGGCTGCGACGGCATACGGATGTGGAATGCCCTTCAGCAGCGCGCAGTAGGCCTTCAGGTCCACATCCTGATCCATGTCCTGGTTGACATGCGGCCCCTTGGCCATCGCCATGCCCCACTTGGGCCAGGGCTGGGAGGGGTCCAGTTGTGCGGCCTTTTCAAAACTGCGGAACGCTTCAAAGCGGTTGAAGCCATACAGAAGATTCAGGCCCTGGTCGAAATACTGCTGGGCTTCCGCGTTGGCGGCCCCGATCGGGTGCGTGTGCTTGCCCATACCGGGCAACAACTTCACCGGCTGATGCGAGACGGCATGTCCCGCCGGGTGCTGGGCCATCAGTGCCGTGAGAATCATGCTGAGAATCATCGAGACCTCCGAATTTCCGCAGATGAGTACGAGCGTCACCCGCGAGCAGATATCAGCCTACACCGTTCGTCGGAGGCGGGCGTTTTACTCTGGTAACGGCTGGGCGAATCAAAAGCGCCCACTCTCCTCACCATGACCGAAACAACAAATCTCCTGACTATCGGATTAGCCCAGATCGCTCCGGTTTGGCTGAACCGCAATGCCACCCTGGCCAAAGTGAATCAATATGTCCAGCAAGCGGCCGCTCAAGGCTGCCAGTTGGTGGTGTTCGGGGAAGCGCTGGTGCCGGGGTACCCGTTCTGGCTGGAACTGACCGATGCCGCACGTTTCAATTCCAGCTTGCAAAAAGAGATCTTTGCCGATTATGCCGAGCAGTCCATTCAGTTGGAAGCAGGCCATCTGAACGAGTTGTGTGCCACGGCCGCCACCAACCGGATCGCCATCTACCTGGGCACGATTGAACGCGCCGTTGACCGGGGCGGCCACAGCCTTTACTGCACGCTGGTTTACATTGGTCCAGATGGTCAGATTGGCTCAGTCCATCGCAAGCTGATGCCCACCTACGAAGAACGTCTGGCGTGGTCTGCGGGTGACGGGCATGGGTTGAGGACGCATCGGCTGGGTGCGTTCTGCGTGGGCGGGTTGAACTGTTGGGAGAACTGGATGCCGCTGCCGCGCGCTGCATTGTACGGGCAGGGGGAAGATCTTCACATCGCGGTGTGGCCGGGCGCGACGCGGAATACGGTGGACATTACGCGATTCATTGCGTTGGAATCCCGATCCTTTGTGGCCTCTGTCTCCGGATTGATGCGGCGCAGTGACATCGGAAGTTCCGCACCCTGGCGTGAGTTGATGTCCGCCCATAGCCCCGAGGTCCTGGCCGACGGCGGAAGTTGCCTGGCGGGGCCGGATGGCCAATGGCTGATTGCACCAGCACCCGCCGAAGAGACGCTGCTGGTGGCCACGATCGACCACCGCGAAGTGCTGAGAGAGCGGCAGAACCTGGATGTCTCCGGCCACTATGCCCGGCCCGACGTCACCCGACTCGAGGTGAACCGCCAGCGCCAGAACGTTCTCCGGCTGGTCGATTGACGGCCATGCACTATCCCCACATACCGCTCGCTTATGAGCGCCGGGCGGAAGCGGATCAGCTTTCCGCCTCCCGTGATTTTGTGGCGCGCATGGCCACCCGCCGCTCGGTGCGCTTCTTCTCAAGTGAACCGGTGGCCCCGGAGTTGATCACCAACGCCATCCGTTGCGCATCGCTGGCCCCGAGCGGGGCCAACCAGCAGCCCTGGCACTTTGTCGTGGTGACTGACCCGGAGATCAAGCGCCAGATCAGGGAAGCGGCGGAAGCGGAGGAGCGCGAAAGCTACGAACATCGCATGCCGCCGGAGTGGCTGGAAGCGTTGGCACCGCTGGGCACGGACTGGCATAAGGAGTTTTTGGAAGTCGCCCCTTACTTGATCGTGGTCTTCCGGATTGACTACGGCCTGTCGGAGAACGAGACGGGCGAAGAAATCAAGACCAAGCACTATTACGTGCAGGAGTCAGTCGGCATCGCCACCGGCTTTCTGCTGGCGGCGCTGCACTTGAGTGGTCTCGCGACGCTCACGCATACGCCCAGCCCCATGGGCTTTCTTCAGTCCATTCTGGGCCGCCCCAAGAATGAGCGGCCCTTCGTACTGATCCCGGTGGGGTTGCCCGCCGCCGATGCGACGGTGCCTGACATCACCAAGAAAGAATTGGACGAAGTGATGGTGGTGAAGTAGCGCTTTTCCGCCGCCCGCCGCGACCGTTCATAATGGTTCGATTCATGCGGAAGTCACTCATTGCCGGATTCGTCCTGGCCGCCGTCACGGTCCCCACCACGTTCGCCGCGGGTGGCACTGAAATCTTGTGGGACAAGTTCGGTGTCCCCCACATCTTTGCGCCGAATCTGGAGAGCATGTTCTATGCGCACGGCTGGGCGCAGATGCACAATCAGGCGGACCTGCTGCTGAAGCTGTATGGCGAAAGCCGGGGACGGGCGGCTGAGTATTGGGGCCCTTCCAATATTGCGGCGGACCGGTGGGTCCACTTGAATGGTGTGCCCCAGCGCGCCCAGCAGTGGTACCAGGCGCAAACGCCCGAGTTCCGCCGCCAGCTGGATGCCTTTGCCGCCGGCATCAATGCCTACGCCGAAGCCCACCCGGGACACGCCAGCGCGCAGTATCGTGTGGTGTTGCCGGTATCGGGTGTCGATGTGGTCGGCCATACGCTGCGCGCGGTCCATTACATGTACATGGGCTCCCAACAGCGCATGCGGAGCGAGGTGGCTCCGCTATTGCCTGCGCGCCGCACCGCTGAAGCGCGAGGCCTGCTCGAAGAACCGGTGGCAGATGCCGGATCGAATACCTGGACCGTCGGCCCGTCCCGGTCGGCCAGCGGCAAGGCGATGCTGGTGATCAACCCGCATCTTCTCTGGGAGGACTTCTACAGCTACATGGAAGTGCACCTCACCGCGCCGGGTTATGACCTCTATGGCGCGCCACAGATCGGCTTCCCGGTACCCGTGATCGGCTTTAACCGCCACACCGGCTGGGGACGCACCGTGAACACCATCGACACCGTGGACTTCTACCGGCTGACGGTGAAGAACGGCAAGTACGAATACGATGGCGCGCTGAAAGACTTTGAGACCGAAGTGAAGAGCTTCAAGGTCAAGCAGCCCAGTGGCGCGTTGACCACTGAAACCTTCACCGTGCGCCGCAGCATCCAGGGTCCGGTGGTGTTTGATGACCAGGGCGTCACCGTCGCCATGCGTGTGGCGGGCATTGACCGGCCCAAGATGCTGGAACAGTGGTTCCACATGGGTGGCGCGAAGAATCTGGAAGAGTTCAAGACCGCTCTACGCATGGAGTCGATTCCGATGTGGAACGCCAACTACGCCGACGACCAGGGCCACATCATGCTGGTGTTCAACGGCCTGGTGGCCAAGCGTTCGATGGGTGACCAAGCCTTCTGGTCCAAAGTAGTTCCGGGCGACACTTCGAAGACCATGTGGACCGGCTACCACTCCTTTGACGACCTGCCGAAATCGATCGACCCGAAGATCGGCTTCAACCAGAACGCCAATGAGCCGCCGTGGCTGACGACGGTGCCGCAACTGGACCCCAAGAAGTTCCCCGCCTACATGGCCCCCGGCAACGAGAAGATGCCCACCTACCGTACCCGCCGCTCGTTGCGGATGTTGACGGAAGACAGTTCCATCACCTACGACGAACTAGTGGCGTACAAGCATTCGACGCGCATGGAAGCGGCCGATGCCATTCTGCCGGAGCTGCTGGAGGCGGCCAAGAAGTCGTCCGACCCGGCCGTGGGGCGCGCTGCCAGTGTGTTGGCCGCCTGGGACCGCCACACCGACGCGACCAGTCGTGGTGGCGTGCTGTTCCAGGTCTTTGTTGATCGATACTTTGGCACGAGTGAGACGTTTGAATCAAAGCTGCGAGTGAAGTACGATCCGGCGAAGCCACTGGAATCAGGCTATGGCCTGAATGACCCTGCGGCGGCGGTGGCCGCTCTGGGCTTGGCGGCGGCCGATTGCGTCAGCCTGTTTGGAGCGCTGGATGTGCCGTGGGGCGATGTGTTCCGCTATGAGCGCGGCAAGCTGGATGTCCCGGCCAACGGCGGCCACGGGCGCATGGGCGTCTTCCGCACCATGCAGTTCGGGCGGCGCAAGGGCAACAAGTTCTACGGCACCCACGGCGAGACGTTTGTCTGTGCGATTGAAATTGCCTGCTGGGCTACGGCAACGCCTCGCAAGCAGGATCGCCGCACATCGAAGACCAATTGCCGCTGCTCGCCGCCAAGAAGCTGCATCCAGTCTGGCGGGAACGCAAGCAGATCGAAGCCAATCTCGAAAAGCGAGAGACTTTGCGGGCGCGTTAAACGCAGATTGAACAACCGCTGCTTCCAGGTTCGGAGGCGCACAATTCAGCCCCATGCGTGAGCTTGGGGCTGCTGCGGGTGCGTGAGAAAGCCCCAAGCTCACGCATGGGGCTGGGGCCAGATCAGCGAAGGCTTAGCGGTGGCCGAAGTACATCAGCCAGCCCAAGCCGAACATGGCGGCCATAAAGCAGCCAAAGCAATACAGGCCATAGTGCAGGCGTTCCTTGTCGGTACGTTTGGTGACGATGCCCAGCACGACGCTGGTGAACAGGGCGAACAAGACCGCCGCTTCAAAGTGGGAGAGGCTCAATTTCGGCATGGAAGGATGCTTCCTCGGTTAGTCTTTCTGCCCGGTGGCGATTTCGTAGACGTCCACCATGGCCAGGATGTTCAGCAGGCCGGCACCAACCAGGAACTTTGTCCCATAGTCGTGCACGTGGCCGGCGAGATCCACTTGGGCGTAGCCCATCCAAGTGGCCATGAAGTAGAGAATGCCCGACGCCATGTTGCCGATGAACCCACCATAGTAGATCAGCATCGTCAACAGATCGCCGCCTTGCGGCTCAAACATAGCTCCGCGCATCATCAGGCCCAGCAGGAACATCACCACGACACTGGCGGACAGCATCAGGCCACGGACTCGATGACCCAGCAGCAGGTGTCCACCACCCGGCAATATCCAGCCCAGCGCCACGGCGGGCAGCCATTTGTTCATAACCCTATTGTACGTAGGCCTGGGGGTTGAAGTTCAAGCCGGTGGCGGAAGCCGGTAGAGACCGTGCTGCTCGATGTAAGCCAGGACGGCCGCGGGTAGCTCAGCCGGCCGCTGACCCTGCGACAGTTGCGCCCGAATGGCGGAGCTGGAGATATCCAGCGCCAATGAATCGAGGCGTCGCACACGGGCGCCCTCCGGCATGGCGTAGACATGACCCGGCCGCGACACGACGATGAACTCGGTCATGGTCAGCACTTCCCGCCACCGGTACCAGGATTTGATTTCGGCAAACGCATCGGCACCGATCACGAAGGCACGCGGCTCCGGGAAGTGCTGCAGAGTGTCAAACGTGTAGCTGCGGCCGCCGCCGCTTTCGATCTCGGAGACTTCATCGGCCACCAGCCGCGACATGGCGACGCGGTGCGCAAACGGAGTCTGCATCGGCTTGTGCGGCGGATTGCCGGAAGGCACCAATACGACGCGGTCGTAGCCCAACCGCTTCACCTCGGCGATCACCGCCAAGTGACCGGAATGGATCGGATCAAACGCGCCGCCAAACAGAGCCGTCACATCGCTCCTGCGGCGTGCCTACTTGCCTGCCCGCGCGGCGGAGGTGGCCATTTCATCGCACCGGTTGTTGTCGGGATGGTCGGCATGGCCTTTGGTCCACTTCCATTCGGTGCGGTGGCGGGAGTTCTGTTCGTCAAGCGCCTCCCAGAGATCCTGGTTCTTCACTGGCTCCTTGGAGGCCGTCTTCCAGCCGCGCGCCTTCCAGCCGATGATCCACTTGGTGATGCCGTTGCGCATGTACTCGGAATCCGTGGTGATCTCCACTTCACAGACTTCTTTCAGCGCCTTCAGACCTTCGACGGCGGCCATCAGCTCCATGCGGTTGTTGGTGGTGTCGCGCTCAAAGCCGGAGGCTTCGCGGACGTGCTCCCCAAAACGGAGAATGTAGGCCCAACCGCCGGGCCCCGGATTACCCAGACAGGCTCCGTCGGTGAATAGTTGTACCTTTTTCAAGCGGCCACTGGCTCCTCAATTGCCTCATCTTTGGTGGCCGGGCCACTCAGCAGTTCTTCAAAGAACCGGTCCACCTGATCGATGATCGTGCCGGGGTCGCGCGAGGTGTAGATGGCGGATCGCAGCTTTGCCCCGTGGCGGATGCCATGCGTAAAGTAAGTGGCAAACTGCTTCATCTTACCCACCGCATCCAGCGCCGGCTCAGTTCCACCGGAGAAATCGATATCCCGGTTGACCATCGTATGGTGACGCCCGGCCAGCATCTCAAAGTACCGGCGCATCAACTCGTAGCGCATCCGTTCGGTGGGTTGAGAATAATGCCCTGTGGCCGAGTATTCCGAAACTTGGCGGAAGATCCACGGATTGGCCGACGCGCAGCGCCCGATCATCACCGCATCACAACCCGTCTCGGCGACCATGCGGAAGGCGTCTTCCGGCGAATTGACGTCGCCATTGCCGATCACTGGAATCTTGACGTGAGCCTTCAACTCGGCGATGTGGGTCCAGTTGGCGAAGCCCGCATAGCCCTGCTCTCGCGTGCGAGGATGCAGCGCCACCGCCGACAGGCCGCAATCCTCACTCATCTGGCCCATCTGTTTGTAGACCAGTTCGCGATCATTCCAGCCGCTGCGGAACTTGCAGGTCAACGGAATCTTGATCGCCGCGCGCACGGCCTTCAAAATGCTTTCCACCAGCGGCAGATCCCGCAAGCAGCCGGAGCCGCCATTGCAACGGACCACCTTCTTCACCGGGCAGCCAAAGTTGATGTCGACGATGTCAAAACCCAGGTCCTCACAGACGCGGGCTGCATCGGCCATCACTTGCGGGTCACTGCCAAACAACTGGGCCGAAATCGGCCGTTCCTGCGGCTCAAAGGCGAGGTAGCGTTTGGTCTTGGTCCCTTTGTTGGCCTTGACTGACGCCACAATGCCGTGTGAACTGGTGAACTCCGTCATTAACAATCCACAGTTCCCCTGCTGGCGGATCAACTGCCGGAATACGGTATCGGTGACGCCGGCCATGGGCGCCAGCACCAGTGCCGGGGCGATAGTGTGCGGTCCGATGGCGAAACTGGGGGGAAACTTCTCCACAACTCCAGTTTACGAGACTGGCCGGGCTGATCCCAAATCCAGCGATCCTCCGGGCTACCATAGGGGAATTCCCATGGATCGACGCACCTGGCTTCAACTCACCGCGATTCTCGCCGCCGCCCGTCCCGCGATGGCTCAACAACAGGGTCCACCGCCCGTCCCGCAGCGGGTGACGCCGGAGCAAGCGGCAGCCGCGCTGAAGTTGCTGGGCCTCGAGTTTTCAGAAGCCGACATCGCCCTGATGATCCCCAACCTCAACCGGTCGCTGGCGGGCTATGAGGAGTTGCGGCAGGTGCCGATTCCGCTCGATACCGAGCCCGCCTTCTCGTTCCATCCCGGTTTGCCGTCGGCCGCTGCTCCTTCCGGCAAGAAGATCTTCAAGCCATCCAAGTTGAAAGCGCCGTCGAAGCCGACCTGGAAGAGCGTCGAAGAGCTGGCCTTCTTGCCGGTGACGGAACTGGCGCCACTCGTGAAGAAGAAGCTGGTCAGCTCAACGGAGCTGACCAAGATGTACCTGGAGCGCCTGAAGAAGTTCGGGCCCCGGCTGACCTGCGTCATCAGCCTCACCGAAGGATTGGCGTTGCAGCAAGCCGCCCAGGCCGACGAAGAGATCCGGCGCGGCAAATACAAGGGTCCGCTGCATGGCATCCCGTGGGGGGCCAAGGATCTGCTGGCCACCAAGGGCATTCCTACGACGTGGGGCGCAGAGCCGTTTCGGGAGCAGATGATCGACCGTGACGCCACCGTGGTGGAGCGGTTGCGCAGTGCCGGGGCGGTGCTGGTGGCCAAGCTGTCCATGGGCGCACTGGCCCAAGGCGGACTCTGGTTTGGCGGCATGACCAAGACGCCCTGGAACATTGAGCAGACCTCCAGCGGCTCCTCGGCCGGATCGGCATCGGCCACGGCGGCGGGTCTGGTGGGCTTCTCGATCGGCACGGAAACGCTGGGGTCGATTGTGTCGCCCAGTGTTCGTTGCGGCACCGTGGGTTTGCGGCCCACCTATGGCAGGTGAGCCGTTCGGGGGCGATGGCACTCAGCTGGACGATGGACAAGATTGGGCCGATTTGCCGGGGTGTCGAGGATTGCGCGCTGGTGTTGAACGCCATCTACGGACCCGACGGGCAGGACCGGACTGTCACCAGCCATCCGCTGAACTGGGATGCCACGCGGCCGTTGAAGGGTTTGAGGATTGGTTATCTTGAAGCCGCGTTCGCCAACTTCAAGGAGGCGGAGAAGAAGGTTTACGACCAGGCTTTGGCCGATCTGAAGAAGGCCGGCGTCGAGATGAAGCCGGTCGCGATGACGGACGACGATGGCCGCAAGCTACGCTTCCTGCTGAGCGCCGAAGCCGCCGCCGCTTTTGACGACATCACGCGAGACGGCAAGGTGGCCACGCTGAAGGGGCAAAGCCCCAACGATTGGCCGAACACCTTCCGCAGCTCACGGCTGATCCCGGCTGTCGAGTACATTCGTGCTCAACGCGGCCGCACACTGTTGACCCAGAAGATGGAAGCCTTCTTTGCCGACTGGGATTGCATCATCATCCCGCCCATGGCTCTGCTGACCACCACCAACCTGACCGGGCACCCCCAAGTGGTGGTGAAGTGTGGCTTTGTCGATGGCATGCCCCGCAGCTTAAGCTTCCTGGGCAAGCTGTATGATGAGGGCACGCCACTGCGGGTGGCGCTGGCCTACGAGCAGGCGACGCAATGGCACCGGCAGAACCCGCCGCTTAGCTAAGCTGCTCTGCTAGAGATCTTTAATGTTGGCCGCTACGGAAACTTGAAACGTGCGGGTACCGGCTACCGTTTTCAGGATTAGGGGATTGCTGCGATGAAAATGGTTTTAGCGTTTGCGGGCGGAGCGGTAGTGGCGGTGACCGTCTTCTTGTTTGTCGGCAACTGGAGCCCCAGCCGCCCGTCCTCCACCGCCGTCTCCGCGCCGGCACCGGAACCGGCTCCCTATGTGCCCGCCGAGCAGGCCGTGGTGTCAGTGCCGCCGTCGGTAACGGCGGAAGATTCTACGCCCAGTCCGCGTCAAGCCGCCCCTGCCGCGGAAACGTCCGCCGCACGCGGTCGTAGCGCGCGGGCGGCTGAAGCAAAGCCATCGGCCGGCAAACCCACCGCTTCCTCGACGCAGCCCGTGGTGGTCGCCAGTTCGGGAGCGCCAACGTTCTCCACAATTCTGGCGGAGCCGCCCGCTTCAATGGCCAAACCGGCACCCGCAGCGTCACCTCAAACCACGCCGGAAGCCGTGCCCGAGCGTCCGCAGTTGATGCGGCCCGACGCGGTAGAGATCAAGCGGGCCAAAGAGGAACGGAAACCGGAAACGGTCACCATCCCGATCGGCACCGTGCTGACCGTTCGCACCAACCAGCCACTGTCGTCGGAACGCAATCAGGAGGGTGAGTCCTTCGCGGCGGTACTGGACGCTCCACTGGTGGTGAATGGCATGGTGATCGCTGAGAAAGGGTCACGCTTGACCGGACGCGTGCTGACGGCCGAGAAAGGGGGCCGCGTGAGCGGCCGGGCGAAGTTATCGATTCAGCTCACCGATCTCAACACCGCTGACCGGCAGCGGGTGGCCATCTTGACCGACGCCTACACGCTGGAAGCCGACTCGTCAACCAAAAGCGATGCCGTGAAGACCGGCGCCGGAGCCGCCGTGGGCGCAGCACTGGGTGCAATTTTCGGCGGCGGCAAGGGAGCCGCCATTGGTGCCGCCGCCGGCGGCGCAGCGGGCGCGGGAACCGTGCTCACCTCGCGCGGCAAGCCCGCCGAAATCGCCACCGAAACTCGCATACCGTTCCGGCTGAAAGAAGCCGTTACGGTCACTGAAAAGCTGGACTGAGAAGTTAGACCAGCGCGCCTGCGGCGCTACTTCACCGTCAAGGTAACGGGAATCGTCAGCGGTGAGCCGGCGGCGTTGGGCACCGTAATGGTGATGTTGGCACTATAGGTGCCAGCCGTCAAACCCTGCGCCGAGACTGAG
>JAPKYX010000237.1 GCA_026394075.1 Acidobacteriota bacterium | reverse complement strand
TCAAGGTGAACGGCGCCGAGATGGGCTCGGGGCAGGACATCGAGTTGAACGCTCCGGGCAGCGTGAAGGTAACCGCCCAGGTGGCCGCGCTGCTGGACGAGAAGCCCAACGCCGAACTCCGGGCGCGGCCCGCGGACCAGAAGCCGTACTGGCATGTCGAACGGGCGCGCGTGGGCACGACGCGCCGGGTGCCGGTGGAACTGGTGGTGAACGGTGTCGCCGTCGCCCGCCAGGAGATTGAGGCTGATGGCACCCCGCGCGACGTTGCTTTCAACGTCAACATTGCGCGTAGCTCCTGGGTAGCCATTCGGGTGATCCCCAGTTCGCACACGAACCCCATCTGGGTGACCGTCGGCAACAAGCCGGTCCGCGAGCGGCAGAGCATCGAATGGTGCCTGCGCGCCGTCGACCAATGCCGCAAGGCCAAGCTAGGCCGCATCCGGCCGAGCGAGGTGGCGGAGTTCAACCAGGCCTACGATTTCGCGAAGGAAGAGTACCGGAAGCGGCTTGCCGGGCAGTAGGTGACGCGGACCGGCCCAAGATGGCTTGCTGATGCGCGCGGCTCAGAGTGAGGTGCTGGTGGGGTGGGCGAGCTGTCTGCCGGTGTCAGGGGCGGGTTGGGATTGGGCGGTACTGGGCTGGTTCAGTTAATCTGAAGATAACGCGTGTGCTTTAGGGTGCCGTTTTGCGCCGCGCGGTTCGCCCATGCTCACCTTTCCGGACACCATTTCGCAAAGCATTGAGGCGTTGCGCGCGCACCGGTTGCGGGCGGCGCTGACGACGCTGGGTTTGACGATGGGCGTGGCGACTTTGATCACGGTGATGACCATTGTCGAAGGCGCCAACACCTACGTCGAACAGAAGGTGGCCAACCTGGGCACCAACGTTTTCCAGGTGGCCAAAACTCCTTTTGCCACGGCTGACTTTGACGTCATCATCAAGAGCCAGAAGTATCGCCGGATAGAGTATGCCGACCTGCAGTTTGTCGCGGAACGCTGCCGGCTGTGCGCGGAAACGGGCGGTACGGCCAACTACTCCACGCGGGCGCGGTATGGCAACAAGGAGCTCACCGACGTCAGCATCACCGGCCAGACGCCCAACATGGCCACGATCGACACGCGGACCGTGGATATGGGGCGCTACTTTACGCCGGCGGAAGATGAGCGGTCGGCGGCGGTGTGCCTGATTGGCGATAACCTGCGCAAGTCATTTTTTGAGGGCATGAATCCGTTGGGCAAGGTGATCCGCGCCGGGTCTCAGGAGTGCACCGTGATCGGGGTGTTTGAGGCGATTGGCGCGGTGCTGGGGCAGAACCAGGACAACTTTGTGGTCATCCCCATGTCGGCGTTTTTGAAGCAGCGCGGCGCGCGCGCGACTCTGACGCTGAACATCCAGGCGGTGAGCAAGCCCCAGTTTGACGATGCGATTGAAGAGGTGAAGATGCTGCTGCGGGCGCGCCGTCACATTGTGGGCAATCGCGAAGAGGATTTTTTTGTGGGCACCAAGGACAGCTACATCGCGCTCTACAAACAGATCTCCGGGGCCTTCTTTGCGGTCTTCCTGATGGTGAGCGCGATCTCGGGCGTCGTGGGCGGCATCGTGATCATGAACGTGATGCTAGTGAGTGTGACGGAGCGCACCAAGGAGATCGGCATCCGGCGTGCGATGGGCGCGACGCAAGGCGATATCCGGCAGCAGTTCCTGACCGAAAGCGTGATGCAGTGCGTGGTTGGTGGAATCTTTGGCATCGGCGCGGGCTTTTTGTTTGCGCTGGCGCTGCAGACGTTCACCGCTTTCCCGGCTGCCGTTGAGACATGGGTGGCGGTGCTGGGCGTGGTGCTGAGCTCCGGCATTGGGCTGTTCTTCGGCATCTATCCGGCCATGCAGGCCTCCCGCCTGGACCCGGTGGAGGCGCTGCGTGCCGAGTAATCCGGACAGCATTGGCTTGGCCCGCCGCGCCGCCCGCAAGTTGCCGGTACGCAGTTGGGTGGGCCGCGTCGGGTCCAGCGCGATGATCGCTTTTGACACGCTGCGGGCGTCGCGCGTGCGGTCCGCGCTGACGATTCTGGGCATCGTGATCGGCGTCACCAGTGTCATCTCCGTGGCGGCGATTATTGAGGGGCTGAATAAGTTTATCCAGGACAAGGTGGCGGCCTTTGGTCCACGGACCAACTTTGTCGGCCGCTTTCCGGCGGGCACTGACCCCAGCCGGGCCGCGGATAAGTACCGGTCCCGTAAGTATCTGAACTATTCCGACGCGGAGTATCTGCGCGCTCACTGCCCATCGATTTCGACGGCCACTTCCTTTGGCACCCGAGCCTTCTTTTTCGGCGAATCGAATGACATCCGCTATGGTGCCGAGAAAGTGGAGCGCGTGATTATCCGCGGCGTGGAGCCCGAGTATGCCGACGCCATTCCGCTGTTTGTCGTGGAGCGCGGCCGGTTTATCTCCAAGTACGACGTGGACCATGCGCTGCCGGTGGTGGCGATTGGCTTTGCCATCGCCGAATCGCTGTTTCCGACGGTGGACCCGATCGGCAAAACGGTGCGGATCAACGGCAAGCTCTACGAGGTGATTGGCGTCTTTGCGCATGACCCGGGCTTGTTTGGCTTTGGCGGTGTCGATGATTTCGTGATCATCCCGCTGACGGAGTTCCGCAAACGGTACCCGGAATCGAAAGAGGTGTTCCTGGCTTACCTGACGCCACCGGAGATTCCGATGGAGCAATCGCGGGATGAGGTGGTGGAGGCGATGCGGCGGTTGCGCCACACGCCGGTGGCGGCGGAGGACGATTTTGAGGTGATCTCGTCCGACTTTCTGAGCACGCTATGGAATCAATTGACCGGTGCGGTGGTGATTCTGACGACGGTGATCAGCTCCATTGGACTGCTGGTGGGGGGCATTGGCGTGATGAACATCATGCTGATCTCGGTGACGGAGCGGACAAAAGAAATCGGCATTCGTAAAGCGGTTGGCGCACGGCGCAGCGAAATTCGGGCGCAATTTCTGATTGAAGCGGTGGTGTTGACGCTTGTGGGCGGTGCTATTGGCATCGCGCTGGCGGCTTTAGTGGCATTTCTTATCCGAACACTGGTCCCATCGGTACCAGCCACGCTATCCTATTTATGGATCACGTTGGGAGTCGGAATCTCCATCGGGGTCGGGCTCTTTTTCGGTTATTACCCGGCAAACCGCGCGGCCAACTTGGACCCGATCGTTTGTCTACGTTATGAGTAATCGAAAAAGGTTGGAATGGCAGATCAAGCAGCGCCGCTTGATGCTGGGGGACCGGACGTTGGTGGCAGGTGTCATCAATGCCGCTCCGGAGTTTCGCTCCGATGGCGCGCTTGACCCGTTAAGCGGTGACGAAGCCTTTGAGCTGGCCACCCGCATGGAAGAGGAAGGCGCAGACCTTCTCTTAATCTCCGTTGAGGCACTGATCCCCGGTGCCAAACGCATCACCGAGGCCGAAGAGCAGCGCCGTCTGGTGCCGATCCTGAAGCGTCTGCGGGAGCGGATGGCCATCCCGGTGGGCATCTTTACCGACCGTACGTCGATCGCCGAGAAGGCTTTCTCGATGGGCGTCGAAGTGATCTTTGACCCGGCCGGGCTGACGACGGATTCCTCGCTGGCCAAGATGGTGGTGCAGCACGATGGCGGACTGGTTGTCGGCCAGATGCGCGGGTCACCAGAAGGTTGGGCGAAGCTGCCGCCGTCGAAAGAGCCGGTGGGCACGCTGCTCTCGGACCTCGACGCCAGCCTGGGCCGCGCCCGGCGCGACCTGGTGAAGCCTCGCAGCCTGGTGGCCGATCCGGGCCTGGGTTGGGGCAAGCGTCACGACCAGGACATCGAGATCATTGCCCATTTGGGCCGGTTCACCAAGCTGGATGTGCCGTTGATGGTGAGCGCGGAGGGTCCGGCGAGTGCGGCTATTGCCACCATCGCGATCTTCTCCGGTGCGCACATGGTGCGGACCACCGACGTGAAGGCGGTGCGCGCGGCGGCCGATCTGGCCGACGAAGTGCTGGCCAACCAAGCCGCCGTGGCCGCCAAGACCGAAGCGGCCGAGGCTCTATTGCCCAAGCCGGGCCGGGAACGTGGCGAACGCGGAGGCTACGGCAGCAATGAGCCTGAAGCGCCGCGCGCCGTGCGCCCGCCGGTGAAGCCGCTGGATCTGCCTGTTCGTGATGTCTGGCGTGCGCCGGATGTCTATACGGGCGTTCCGGTGAATACTGCGCCGCCGCTACCCGCGATGAATGTTACGCCCGTGGAAGCGACTGCTCCGGCGGCCTTCAGTGATGATGCGCGGGAGCCGGTGGAAATGACGGCGGCGGTGGATAGTGAGATTGCCGCCGAACTGTTGGCTGAGGAGCTGGAGTCCGCTGAAGCAGTGGGCTCCGAAGCGCCGGGCGAGACGAAGATGGCGGATACTCCCGCCAGCCAGCGTCCGATCCGCCCGCAACCGGCGATTGAGAGCCGGCCTCCGCAGGCTCCGCCGAAGTATCAGGATCGCCAGTATCAGGATCGGCCTCCGTACCAGGATCGCGGTGGCGACCGTGGCGGCTACCAGGATCGTGGCGGTTACCAGAGCCGTCCCCCCTATCAGGGTCGGGGCGATTCGCAGGATCGTCCGTCGGGCCGCTCCGGCGGTTTTGAACCACCGGCCCGCCGGCCGTTTGACCGGGACCGTCCGCGCTTCCAGGGTCCGCCGCCGCGCAACCGTGATCAGGGCGACGACCGTCCGCCACAGCAGGATCGTGGGGATCGGCCTTCCTACGGACAGCGCCCGCCGTACGCGGGCCGTCCGCCGTATGGTGGCGGTGGAGGAAGCCGTCCGCCATATGAGAACCGTGATGGTGGCTCGCGCCCCTCTTACGGTCCTCCGCGCGGCAGTTTCCCGCCTCGTGGCGATGGTCCTCCGCGTGGTGATGGCCCGCGTCCGCCTTATCGTGACCGCGAGGGCCAGGATCGCGGTGACCGGCCTTCTTTCGGACAGCGTCCGCCATATGGTGGCCGTCCGTCGTTTGACGATCGTGGCGGTGGCCGCAAGCCGTTTGGCCCGCCGCGTGGCGATGGTCCCCCGCGTGGGGATGGCCCGCCTCGCCCGTATCAGGATCGCCGGGATGACCGGCCGCGGGATGACCGCGGCTCTGGTGGCTTCTCGGGCGAAGGCCAGCGTCCGTTTGGTCCGCCTAAATTCGGCCCGCCCCGCAGTGGCGGTTTCGGCCGTGATGGTGGTGGGTTTGGTGGCCGTAAGCCGTTCGGTCCGCCGCGTGGCGAGGGTGGCCCTCCCCGTGGCGGTGACGGTCCGCCGCGCGGGGGTGGCTTTGGTCCGCCTCGGGGCGGGGGATTCCGGGGCAGTGGTGGCCCGCCGCGTGGTGATGGCGGCAAGCGGTTCGGTCCGCCTCGCGGAGGCGGGGGACGTCCGCCACGGCGCGACTAGCTGACGGAGATACTAAAATGGGCGGCCTGGCATTTGCAGGCCGCCCTTCCATTTTTATGCCTTACATCAATCTTCAAATCACCAAAGGCGCCACGCGCGATCAGAAGGCGCAGATTGTGGCGGAGTTCACCGGCACCCTGGTCCGTGTCCTGGGCAAAAAGCCCGAGCACACGCACATCGTCATCGAAGAAATCGACGACGAAAACTGGGGCTATGCGGGCATGTTGACCGACGACTTCCGCCGTCAGCAATCAAGCTAGCGGCGGCGACGCAGCCAAAGCGCCCCGGTCAAGCCACTGGCGAGCAAGGCCAGCGACGAGGGCTCCGGTACAAACTGCAGTGTGTCATCACCGCCATTGAGCACGATGCCATCGGCCACTAGCGTAATTCCTCCCGGTTCGCTGACCGGATGGAAGAACTTTCCGTAAAAGGGCGCGGGCAGTGACGGGCTCAAGAAGGCGGGCGCGCCGCCTTTAGTGGCCGCGAAAGTGCCCCAGATATTGGCCGACAAATCGGTGCCGGGTGCTCCGCCGATGGTGCCCTTCAGGAAAGTGATCGTGGCCAGTGCGAGCGGCAGGTTCGCGCCATTGTCGACGAACGCATTGTTGCTGGCATCCAGGCCGAAGTTGGCCACACCGGCCACGCCATAAAGGGTCATCGCCAGGGTGTCGATCGTCCCGGTCATCAGGTCACCGGTGGCCGTGAAGTCAAAGTAGAGCGAGTAGTCTGAGTTCAGGCCGGTTGGCACGGACTGCACGCCGCCGTTCAGAACTCCGGTGATCTTGGCGAAACCGTGCTCAATCCAGGTGGTGGGGCCCGTGAACATGATGTGCGACACTTCGGTCGCTTTCAGGGCGTCGGCGGAAAATGAGGATGAACCGGGTAGCCCGACGGCGCTCATGTCCCAGGTAAGGTGGCCAGCGGTGGCGGGCAGCGTCAGAGTGCTGGCCAGCAGAGCGGCCAGGATTCCCAATCGAGTTTTCGGCATCAGTTAGCTCCAGGTTGCAGTTCAGTATTCGCGAACGATTTGCAGTATAGCCAACTTCGACTGCAATCGCTTTACGTCAGCGCGATCTGGCACTGCGGGCAGATGTGCGTTCCACGCTGGGCGACGAGAAGGCGGATGATCGTCGTTCCGCACCTGCCGCAGGGCTGCCCGGTCCGGCCATAGACTCGATGCTGCTCCTGGTAGCGTCCGGCGCGGCCTAGCGGGTCAAAAAAGTCTGAGATCGTGGAGCCTCCGGCTGCGATGGCGGCTTCGAGGATGCGGGTGACGGATTGGCTGAGCGCCTTCGCATCCACCCGGCTGGCTGGGGTGAGCGGATGCGTGCGGGCGGCGAACAGGCACTCGTCGACATAGATGTTTCCCAGGCCGGACGCCAGTGCTTGGTCGAGCAGCAACGGCTTGATGGCCCGCTCGCGGTGGGTCAGCTTCGCCGCCAGTTGCTCGGCGGGCATCGCCAGAATATCCGGGCCCAGGTGGAGCGGCTCGGTGGACCAGACCAAGCGCCCGAATTTGCGGATGTCGCTATAGACCAGCGTGTCGCGCTCAAACTGGAGCACGGCTTGCGTATGCTTGTCGGGCGTTGCGTTCAATCGCAGGGTACCGGTCATGCCCAGGCGTGCCACCAACCTTTCCCGACCCGGGGCGGCGCCGCTGAAGTCGAGCAGCAGCGCTTTGCCGTGGCGGCTGATCGCTGTCAGTCGCGCGCCGTCCAGCCGCTGTCCGAGCAGGTGCTGCCGCAGCACGCGGGCAATGGTTTCGACTTCAGGCAGTTCGGGCACGCGTAGTCCTACTCGATCTCGATCAGCACGTCGTCGCCATCAACGGTGACCGGATAGGTCTTCAGCTTGGCTGCTGGCAGAAAGTCGCTTTCACCGGTGACGCAATCAAACTCCCAGGCATGCCACGGACACACGAGCATCCGGCCATGCAACGCGCCTTGCGCCAGCGGTCCGCCGCGATGCGGGCACAGCCCATCGACGGCATGGATCTCGGTGCCGACCCGGCAGATGGCAACGCGGTCGTCACCGATCAGGTGCTCGGTCAACCCGAACCGTTCGAGCATGGCACGACTGGCCACCTTCACTAGAGGCATACTGTTCCATGATGCTCAATCTTGCGAAGCCCTGTCTGGCTAAGTCTTGTCTGGCCGCTCTGTTGCTGTTGGCCGCCAGCTGTGGCCGATCGGGCGCACCTATCGTCGGTGTGGTGCCCAAGGGGGCGAATCACATCTTCTGGCAGACGGTGCATGCCGGGGCGGTGAAGGCTTCGCGAGAGTTCGGTTTTGAGGTGGAATGGAACGCACCCACTCTCGAGATCGATTCCAGCCGCCAGATTGAGATTGTCGAAAGCATGATCAACCGCCGGGTGGCGGGCATCGCGCTGGCGCCGGTCGATCGCAAGGCACTGGCCGGGGTGGTGGAGCGTGCTGCAAAGGCGGGCATTCCGGTGGCGATCTTTGATTCCGCGCTCGACAGTGACAAGCCCGTTTCATATGTGGCGACGGACAATCGCGAAGGCGGGCGAATGGCGGCGCGGCGCCTGGCAGAGGTGATCGGCCGTGCGGGTAAGGTGGCGGTGATCGGCTTTATGCCCGGTAGCGCGGCGACGATGGAGCGCGAAGAAGGGTTTGCGGAAGAGATCAAGGCCAAGTTTCCGAGCATCCAGATTGTCGCCATGCAGTTCGGCATGGCCAGCCAAGCGAAGTCGATGGCGGCGACCGAGAATGTACTGAGTGCGCACCCGGACTTGAAGGGCGTGTTTGCCGACAATGAGTCCAGCTCCATGGGGGCGGTGCAAGCACTGAAATCCCGGCAGGCGCGACAGGTGAAGATGGTGGCGTTTGACGCATCGGAGGCCCTGGTGAAGGATCTCCGCGAGGGCTGGATCGACGCCCTGGTGGTGCAGGACCCCTTCAAGATGGGCTACGAATCGGCCCGCGCGATCGGGCAGAAGCTGCGTGGGGAAGTCCCCGTGGCCAAGCTGGATTCCGGAGCGCGGTTGATTCTTTCAAGCCAGCTGGACGACCCGGCGACTCGCAGCTTCCTATTCCCCGATCTTCAACCCTGGCTGGGCGGCCAAGCCAAAGGTCACTAACAGCCGAGAGCAGAACCGGGCGGGCACAGTCCGGTCGCAAGCTTGCGCTTTCGGCGCGCCAGGATATTTGGCGCATTAATCCGTCGCATTTCTGGGCTTTCGTCCAAACTGATTTCAGAACATTACGGCAACGCTGGGTCCGGTCCTGCCGCCGGCAATCACCCTCCGCGACTTGGTCCAAGCGCTAAGAAACCGTATTGCAGGTAGATAACTATTTGATATATCGCATAAACTGCTTGCTGTTCATCATAAATGTGTTTATTCTCGTGATTTGGTAGCAGCTTCAATCGCTGTTTTTGCTAGCAAATCGAATTTGAAATCCCAGCCGGGAAGCTGTTGGCGAACGAAATGATTTCAGGATTGGTAACACAAATTAAGCGATCCGAATAGAGTACTGCCCTCTAGATGAATCTCCGCCCATCACTGCCGATCCGGTACTTTGCCGCATGCACTGCGGCTTGCGTGGCTGTGATGGCGATGATGGCCTTCGCTCCCAAGGTCTTTGACCGTCCCGACCTGCTGTTGTTCGACCGGTTTGCCGCAGTCCTCGGGCCTGGGCAAGCCTCCGGCCAAGTGGTGTTGGTGGAAGTGGACGAGATCAGCCTGGCGCAGTTTGGCCGTTGGCCTTGGCCGCGGCCCGTGGTGGCCCATCTGGTCCACGCCATCGCCGCCGCCGGAGCCTCAACGGTGGCGCTTGATTTTGTGCTCTCGGAGCCTGATGCCCCGGGGGCGGAGCAATCACTGGCCACAGCCATGGAGGCAGTGCCCGTGGTGTCCGGCTATTTTTTCCGGTTTGAAGGGCACCCCGCACCGGCTGGAGGTTGCTCGCTGTCCGCGCTACCGGAATCGAACGGCAGTGCCCGGGTGGCCACGGCGGTGGTGTGTGGTGCTCCCTCAATGGCGCTGCCGGCCGCTGGTCAGGGATTTCTCAACTTGATGCCCGATGCTGACGGTGTGTTGCGCCGCGCGCCGCTGGTGGTCCGCTACGGCGGTCAGTTGTATCCCAGCCTGGCGCTGGCGGCGTTGCGACAGTTCCGCCCCAGCGGGGGGGCGGCGCCGTCTTTCACCAGCCCTGCGGGAGCCGATCTGGTTTTGCGGTTCCGGGAGTCCGCTGGTGGCCTTCCGCGGTATTCGGCCGGGCAGTTGATGAAGGATCCCGCGCCGGAGCCTGGACTGCGCGGCAAGTTGGTGATCGTCGGGACTTCCGTTGGTGGCCAGGGCGCTCCGCTGCTGGGCGCGGACCGGATTCTGGCTGCCTCGACGGTGCACGCGACCGTGGCCGACAACATGCTCTCGGGGGATTTTTTCCTACCGCCGGGCGCGGCCAGGGCAGCAGAATGGCTGCTGGTGGTGCTGGTTTGGATCGTGGTGCCGCAGTTGTTTATCCGTTCCCGGGCGGTTCCCGCCAGTGCCCTTTCGGCGGGGTTGGGGGTGGTGATCTGGCTGGCGGTCTTGGCCGGGCTGGCGCTTACCGGAGCCTTTGCCTCTCCTCTGCCGGCCACGCTGGCGTTGGCCGGTAGCGCGGCCAGTTGCGCGACGCTCAAGTTGCGATGGGCGCGCCAAACAAGCAAATCGTCCGACCATCAGCTGGCCTCCGCCAAGCACTTCATTCTGAACGCGCTGGCGTTGCTGACGACGATGCGCGATCCGGAGACCGGCGACCATCTGCAGCGGATTGAGCGCTACATGCGCGTGCTGTGCCGGGCGCTGTCGGCGGACCCGCGGTACCGCCCCTTGTTGTCGGAAGAGACCATCCACTTGATGGTGCAACTGGCCCCGATTCACGACGTCGGCAAAGTGGGCGTGCCGGATCATATCCTGCGCAAGGCCGGCGCTCTGACCCCCGATGAACTGCTGGTGATCCGGCAGCATGTGGTGTTTGGCCGTGACGTCCTGCAGAAGGCATCGGATCGTTCCGGCCTGCATGATGAGAAGTTCTTCCGCATGGCCTACGAGTTGGTCTACAGCCACCATGAGCGCTGGGATGGGCGTGGCTATCCGCAAGGCTTAACCGGTGAAGGCATTCCGCTTGCCGCCCGGCTGATGGCCGTTGCCGACGTCTACGATGCCCTGGTGAGCAAACGGGTCTACAAGGAGGCCTTCTCCCATGAGGAGGCGGTCCGCATCATCAAGGCTGAAAGTGCCCGCCACTTTGACCCCGCCGTGGTGGAGGCATTCCTCCGCGCTGAAGGCGACTTCCGGCAGATCCGCTCCGACTCCCAGGAAGCGGCTGCTTCCGCCGCCAGTGCCTCTTGAAGGGCCGATCCACCGGCATCTCAAACGTTCGTGCGAACATCAATACCGTTGGAACCGGCTGTCTGACTCGTTTGAACTAGCCCCCGGCTCCCATCTGAAGGAGAAATTGATATGAGACTGCGCACGAGACTTTTGACCGGACTTCTGGTGGGGGCCTTGGCGGCCTGCGGCCAAAGCCCCACCACCACTGAGGCCAAGTCCTACGGCGGGGGCACCGTCAGCATCAAGTACGCGGCTCCGCGCGTCAACGGCCGGGCGGGGAAGATATTTTCCAAGGATGGCCTGATCAGCCGCGACCGCACCTATCCGGTCTGGCGCGCTGGAGCCAATTCCGCCACCGCACTGCACACTGAAGTCGATCTCAATCTCGGCGGACTGATGGTGCCCAAAGGAGACTACACGCTGTTCGTCGAACTCTCCGACCCCGCCCAGTGGCAGTTGATCGTCAGCAAGCAGACCGGCCAGTGGGGCCTTTCCTACAACGCGGCCAACGATGTGGGCCGTGTCAAGATGACCATGTCTAAGCCGGCCGAACTGGTGGAGAACCTGAAGTACACGCTCACCGGCGAAGGGAAGAAGGGCGCGCTCCAACTGGAGTGGGAGAACGTCCGGGCCAGTGTGCCGCTGGAAGCCAAGTAGTTTTTTCCTGTGCCTCAAAAATTCCCTTGACTCCGTACCACGGTACGGACCCTATGGTGGAATAGAAGGAGGTACTTCAATGGCCGAAAACACCAAATGCTGTGAAGCCTGCATCTGCGAAGGCGGATGTGGCGAAGGCTGCTCTACTGCTTGCAAATGCCAGTGCAAATGCGGATGCAGCTGTTCCTGCTGCAAGCCGAAGCAGTAGCTAACTCAATGACAATCTCCGCGGCAGCTCAGGAAGCAGGGGTGGGTGTCGAAACCATCCGCTACTATGAGCGCCGCGGACTGATCCGGCAGCCACCATCCAAAGGCGGCTATCGCCAGTATCCGGAATCAACCATCCGGCAACTCCGCTTCATCCGCGAATCCCAGCGGCTGGGCTTTTCCCTCACCGAGATCGAAGAACTGCTCGCCCTGGCCGGAGCCGAGGACACGACGTGCGGCGATGTCTGTTCCGCCACGGAGCACAAGCTGGCCGAGGTCCGGGGGCGCATTGCGACATTGCAACGCCTGGAACACGAACTAGAAGCCATGCTCTGCGCCAAGGACTGCGCGGCCCCCAAGCGGGATTGCAAGTTGCTGGAAGCGCTGTCGCCGCCCAAAGAGCGGGCCGACTGCTCACACGGCTGCCACTAGCGGGTTGTACTTCTGCTACGCCCCTGCGGCCGCGCTTCGGGCGTTCATCCGCATTTGGGCGTTCGGTGTCGCCAGTTGATCGAGCAGTGATTCATGGGTGGCCGGCTCCAGGACGTAATGGATTCCGCCCTCATCTTCACTGATGACCGCTTGGCCATGCGCTACAAAGATCGTGCACAGTTGCCGCTCTCCTGCATTGAGGGCGCTGGCCGCTACTCGCAGCATGCCGGTGGCGTCGGGCTCCAGCTTGCGCAGAAAGTCCCGCACAAACACTTGGCTGTCCAGTGATTCGATCGTCGCTGCCGCGCCCAGCAACCGGTGCTCAGATGATCCTGCGATGTAGGGTCCGGAGGCATAGGCGATCAGGAAGATAATCACGTCGATGAACGCCGCCAGCAGCAGCGCGAAGAGGTGGCGTCCATTGGGGGCGCCCAACGCCGCAAAGGCCAGCAGCAGGTCCTCCTGGCCGCCGGAGGTTTTGTCGAGGTTGCTCGCATAGTCCGGCACCTCGGGCCGCTTCAACGGGCCGGAGTGCAACTGCCGCTCGGCTTCGGCCCACGGGATGTTGTCGTAGACCTGCCGGAACGCCCGCAACTGCTCCTCGCTTGATTGGGTCGGCTTCAGTTGCGCGCGCAGGCCCGCCAGCGCTTTCTGCGAAGCCTCAATCTGTTCAAGCGACTGGCGCGTCAGCTTGGCATAGCGTTCAAAGGCGGTGTAGCGCAGGCCCGCTCCAGCGCCCTCCTGATAGCTGACGCCATAGGTGCGCGCCTCCGTGCTGATGGCATCGCGAATGCTGGCCAGATAGGGGTCCGCGTCCTGGGCGCGCGAAATGTGGCCCACGGACTTCTCCGCTTCGGCCATCTCGGTCAACGCCGCAATGTGCCGCCGGGCTTCCAGCGTGGCTCCAGAAAGAATCTCCCCCGCTGCTCCGGTGGCCGTGCTGATCTTGTCGTAGAGCCCGCGCTGGATCTCTGCCGGACGCTCCCGCTCGGCGAACCAGGTGTAGAGGCTGACGTAGGAGAACGCAATGGAGACGCAAGCCGTCACCGCGTAGACCGCCATCAGCAATGCTCGCCTGGCCCGCCCGAACCCCACCAGCCACGCCACCAGCACCAGCGATACCTGAATGCCCGCCGAGGCCAGCAGGGCAAACCAGACATTCAGATAGAGCCGCATCCCCTCAAACGTCGTATACCAGGAGACCAGCGCCAGCAAGCAACTGGCCACAAATAGACCGGCCACCACGGGCCGGCTAGGTGACGAATCGGAGGCCCCGGGGGAGGAAAACGCAAACGGCATGGAATACTCCTTAGGGAGTGCATACGGAATCGCCGCCGCGAATGTTCACGTGGGTGGAAATAATGCTGGGGCGGTTCGCGGCGGCTACTTCTGCAGCTGGGCCGCGAAGGGTGATTTCAGGAACTCGCGCAACCACCGGTCCCGCAGCGACTTCACCGCGCTGGCGTCTTTGGTGGACCAGTCATAGAAGCCTTGTCCGGTTTTGACGCCCAGGTGGCCGTCGCGCACCAGTTCGCGCATCAGCTCCGGCGCTCGAGGCTCGCTGTAGAGATCCTGCGCGGCGTACTCCACCACCGCTGAGCCCAAGTCCAAGCCCACTATGTCCATGTGTTCGAAGATGCCGTAGACGGGCAGCCGCAGCCCAAAGCCGGCTTTCGCTGCCAGGTCGACGTCCTCGACATCAGCGATACCTTCCTGGACAATGTAGACCGCTTCCCTGACCAGGGCCATTTGGAGCCGGTTGCCCAATTGGCCGGGGCGATCCTTCTTCACGATCACCGGCACCTTGCCGCATCGCGATAGTAGTTCGCGGAGCGCCTGCGCCACCTCATCTGATGTGCGGGTCCCCTTGACGATTTCGACCAGTGGCATCAGGTATGGCGGGTTCCAGAAATGCGTGGTCACCACCCGTTCCGGGTGTTGGCAGCGTTCGGCGATTTTGGTGATCGACAAACCCGATGTGTTCGAGGCCAGAACCGCGTCCGGGCGCGTGGTCTGGTCCAGGTGCGCGAACAACTCCTGTTTGAATTCCATGTTCTCGGGTGCCGATTCCACTACCAGGTCGGCTTCAGCTGCGACGCGGTCCAGTTCGTGGGTAGCGCTCAGCCGAGGTTGAATGGCGGCGGCCAGTTCTTGATCGATCAGGCCATGATCCAACAGGTATTGCACCTGATCCAGCGCACTCTTCAGCCCGCCGGCCGCTCCTTCCGCGGTGCGAGACACAATCGTGACGGCCACCCCGCCTCGCGCCAAAGTGACGGCGATGCCGGGGCCCATCATCCCGGTGCCAATCACGACGGCCCGCTCAAACTTCACTTCATCTCCACAACAATGGTCCGGTAGGCCTTGCCTTGTGCGGTCAACTGCGGCGCGTCCTCGCCTTTGTCGTGCCACAAGACATCGCCGGACTTGCGCTCGCGGATCTCGATGGCGCCCGTCTTCGAATCCTTGCGCTCATACCTGGCGTCATCCAGGAACACGATCACCTGATCGGTGGGCCGGATGTAGGGAGTGCGGGGTTGGCCGGGCGAATAGAGCATCTCGGAGATGCGGACCTTTTTGTTCTCCAGCTTGGTCTTCATCGTAGGCGGCGCGGCGGCGGTCATCAACAGCGCCGTCAAGCCGCTGGAAATCAGAGCGGTCAAAACGATCTTCTTCATTTCGGGGCGTACTCCTTGCGAACCAGGAAGACGTAGCTGGCGATACCCACCAGCAGGAAGACGAACACGGCGATCAACGGCGCTTCCCACCCGCCCGTTGTCCGCCGCAGATAGGCGGTCAGCAGCGGCACGACGACACCGGGCAGATTCGCGGCCGTGTTCTGGATGGCGGCTAGGCGTCCCGCTGGCGCGCCGGGCAGCATCGCGGGCGTCAGTGCCCAATAGTTGCCGGTGGCCAGGCCCAGGCCGCTCAAGGAGAAGACCGCAATCGCCAGCGCCAAGCTTTGCGAGTCAACAAAAGCACCCAGTAGCTCGGTTGAGGCGATCAGCAGTCCACCGCAGATGAACAGCTTGCGCACCTTCACCAGGTCATGACCCTTGCGGATGAAGTAGTCCGCGGCGTAGCCGGACACAATGGCCACGATGGCGAAGCCCAGGTAGCTGAAGCCGGTGTAGAGGCCGTTATCGGACAGCTTCAGCTTCCAGCGCTCAGCGAAGTAGCTGGGCAGGTCGAGCAAGCAAAAGTAGTTGAAGTACTGGTAGCAGAAGCTGCCGATGATGATGCCCCAGGTGACTCGGTTGCTCATCAACTGCTTGAAGCTCAGCATGCCGGTCTCGGTCTTGACGATCACCGTCTTTTCCAGCTCGCGGTCGTTATCCTTCACCAGCAGCAGCCACGGCAGCAGCCACACCAACGCCCCAAAGCCCAGCACCATAAACATCACCTGCCAGCCATAGGCGTGAAGCAGCCAGGCCGACAACGGGGCGCCCAGGGCCGGGCCGATCTTGGCCGAGGCCTGATAGAGGCCCATCACAAAGCCATGCTTGCTGGACGGGAAGTTCAGCCGGATCCAGCGGATGCCGGCCGGTGTGTTCACGGCCTCGCCGGCACCGAGGAACAGGCGCAGCAAAAACAGCTGCGTCGTATTCGTGGTCCAGGCCGTCAAACCAGAGACCGCGCTCCAGATCAGGAAGCAGGCGGCAAAGGGCCGCTTCACGCCGTAGCGGTCGATCAGCCAGCCGGCGGGCACTTGTAGTAATGTGTAGCTCCAGAAGAACGCGGAGTTCAGCCAGCCGCGCTCCAACTCAGTGATCTTGAAAAAGGCCTTAAAGTCGGGCACTGTGAGCGCAAAGGAGAGATTTTGCCGGTCAAAGTACGCCACAATAAACGCGACGCACAAGAGCGTCACAATGGACCAGCGCCGCAAGGGGCTGATGGTGAGAGAGGATGAAGAAGCGCTATTGTCGTTCAAGAGAAGTACGGTATCATACGGCGCGTTGGACTAGAACATGCAACTAAAAGTAATGGCATTCGTTCTGGCGGGCGGAAAGGGCACCCGCCTTTCGCCTCTGACCAAAGAGCGGGCGAAGCCCGCTGTCCCTTTCGGTGGCCGCTATCGCATCATCGACTTCGTGCTGTCGAACTTCGTCAACTCGGGGATCAATTCGATCTACGTGTTGATCCAATTCAAGAGCCAATCGTTGCTGCAGCATTTGCGCGATGGCTGGGAGTTTTCCGGCGTCTTGAAAAGCCAGTTCATCATCCCCGTGCCCGCGCAAATGCGGTCCGAAGGGGAGACCTGGTATCGCGGCACCGCTGACGCCATCTACCAGAACATCAACCTGATCGAACAGGCTGACCCGCACTTGGTGGCCATCTTTGGCGCCGACCACATCTACCGTATGAACATCCGGCAGATGATCGAGTTCCATGAACAGCGCCGCGCCGATTGCACGGTGGCCGCCATCCCGGTGCACAAGAGCCTGGCCAGCGAATTCGGCGTCATCGAGACCGATCAGGACGGCCGCATCATCGGCTTCCATGAAAAGAAGGCCGACGCTCCCACCATGCCCAACAATCCGGAGATGGTGCTGGCCTCGATGGGCAACTACATCTTCTCGACACCTTCGCTGACGCGTGAACTTTACGACGATGCCCGCAAGCCGTCCAGCATCACCGCGCACGATTTCGGCCAGAACATCCTGCCCGGCATGGTGGGCCGGTCTGCGATCTACGCCTACGACTTCAACACCAACCACATCCCTGGAGATCCGCTGGACCAGGCCGCTTACTGGCGCGACGTCGGTACGCTGGATGCCTACTACGAAGCCAACATGGACCTGCGCAACGTGGTCCCGCTGCTGAACCTCTACAACAAGCAGTGGCCGCTGCGTACGGCCGGTTACGAAGATCCGCCGGCCAAGTTCATCTTCAACCAGGAAGGCCGCCGCGGCATGGCGGTGGAATCGATTGTCGGAGGTGGCACCATCATCTCCGGCGGCTACGTGAAGGGCTCCGTGCTGGGCCGCGGCGTGCGCATCTACGATGGCGCGGTGGTGGAGGATTCCATCATCTTCGACAACTGCATCATCGGCAAAGGCGCGCGCATCCGCAACGCCATCCTCGACAAGAACGTGATCGTGGCTGATGGTGACACCATCGGGCATGACCTGGCGGCCGACGCCAAACGTCCTGGCTTCCACGTCAGCCCGCCCTCGCCCATCGTGGTGGTGGAAGGCAAACGCTCGAAGGTCAGCATCAGCACCATCGACCTGTAAGGAGTTGGATTGATGAATCGACGCCAGTTCCTGGTGGGCGGCTCGGCCGCCCCACTGTTGCAGTCCCAACAGCTGCGCCCGGCGCAACCCCGCCGGCAACCGAACATCATTCTGTTGCTGTCGGACGACCATAGCGCCCCTTACTTGGGCTGCTATGGCGATCCCACGGTCCGCACGCCGCACCTGGATAAGTTTGCTTCGCAAGGCATGCGCTTTGACCGCGCCTTTACGGCCGCGCCGCAGTGCGTGCCTTCGCGAACGGCTTTGATGACCGGCCGCTCCCCCGTCTCCGCACGCATGGGCCGGTTCTCGTCACCCCTGCCGCCCGATATCGTCACCATGCCGGAGCGGCTTCGTGAGGCAGGCTACTTCACCGGCATCTGTGGCCGCAATTATCACCTGGATGGCCCGGGCGTGGACCGTTGGAACTCGACCACGCGCGAAATCGTCGACCGCCACGGGATGATGACCTTCTCCAAGCGCGTTGATTTTCTCGATGCCACCGGCCAGCCTCGGCTGATCGAGCGGATCAATACGTTCTTCGATCAAAAGCCCGCCGATAAGCCGTTCTTCCTCTGGGCCAACTTCAGCGATCCGCACCACGTGTGGGACGCCCAAGGCCCAGGTGGACCGGTGGACCCGGCCAAAGTCCGTCTGCCTGCCCAGTTGCCCGATCTGCCCGGCGTACGCGGTGATCTGGCACGTTATCTGGCCGAGATTGAGCATCTCGATACTGACTTCAACCGCGTGCTCCAGACTATTGAAAAGCGCGCCCCCGATGACAACACCATCGTCGTCTTCATGGGCGATAACGGCATGGCTTTTCCGCACGGCAAAGGGTCGCTCTATGATCCGGGCTCAAACGTACCGCTGATGATGCGCTGGCCGGGCATGATCCAGCCGGGTACTTCGAACCGGGCGCTGTTTTCCGGCGAAGACCTGGCCCCGACGCTGCTCGATGCGGCGGGCCTGACTGCCATTAAGGGCATGACCGGGCGCAGCTACCTGCCGTTGCTGCGTGGCCAGCCGCAGCAGGCGCGCCGCTATCTGTTTGGTGCGCGTCTGGCCCACGGCAATGCCGCCTATTCCGCCGAGACCATGGCCTCGGAATGGGACCAGAGCCGCATGGTCCGCAGTGACCGCTACAAGCTGATCTACAACTGCACGCCGTGGATGGAGTATCAGCCCGTCGACAGCATGCGCGACCCCGGCTGGCAGCAGATGAAAGCGGCCCATGCCGACAAGCTGCTGAAGCCAGAACACGACCGGGCATACTTCACCCGGCCGCGGCCCATCGTTGAGCTCTACGACCTGGACGCGGATCCGGCAGAGCTGACCAATCTCGCGGGCAAGCCTGAGATGGCTGCCGTCGAGCGTGAACTGAAAACGGCGCTGCAAGAGAAGATGATCATCGATTACGACTTTCTTCCCCTCCCACTGGGAGCTACAGAGGGCCGTTAAGTCTTGTCCTCGGAGTTGCCCCTCCTGCGGGTTGGGGCTCTGGTTGAGTCGGGTTGATCAGTAATCCTGTTCGGAGCCGCGACGAGCAGGAGCGGTCTCGAGGAACTCCCCGCAGCAGCCCGCTGCCAAGAATTCTACCGGGCAGCCGCCGCCACAAAGGTGTTGAAGTGGCCTTCCACGGTGCTCTCAATCGGCTCCGAGTAGCCTCCGCCCATCACGATCACCATCGGGTAGGGCAGGGCCAGCACCAGCGCATCCCGCTGCTTCAGTCCATCGTGGGTCAGCGATAGCTTGCCCAGTCGGTCGGTCGCCAGTGCGTCGACGCCTGATTGGAAGTAGACGAGGTCCGGCGAAAACTCCCGCACCCGATCCAGCACGCGCGCCACTTCCGGAAGGTAGATTTCATCTGTCGCGCCGTCGTCGAATTCGATATCAACCTTCGATTGCTGCTTCCGAAACGGAAAGTTGTTCCGGCCATGCAGAGAGATGGTCAACGTCTCCGGGTCGTCCGCGAAGAGCGTGGCTGTGCCGTCACCCTGGTGGACATCGAGGTCGACAATCGCCACCCGCCCGATGCGCCGTTCGGCGCGGAGCACGGCAATCGCCACCGCCATGTAGTTGAAGATGCAAAAGCCGGAACCCGCATCCCGGAACGCATGATGCGTGCCACCGGCCAAGCCGCCGCCCCACCCGGTTTCAAGCGCCACCCGCGAAGCGGCCAGCGTTGAGCCGACCGAAGCCAGCGTCCGCTGCACCAAGCCCTGCGACCACGGAAGCCCGATCCGCCGCATCATCTGGGGGTCCAGCGTGCCGTCGACAAAGGCTTGCGCATAGGTGGCGTCATGCACCAGCGTCACTTGATCAAGCGAGGCCAGTGGCGCCGGTTGCAGGTCAAACAGACCGGTGGCGGCCAGCCGATCCCGCAACAGCCGGTATTTCCGCATCGGGAACTTGTGGCCGTCCGGAAGCGGGATCTGGTGATGGTCGCAGTAGAAGACTCTGGCGGGCACTACCGCTTCGACAGGTCGCGAATGAGAATGTCCTTGAAGCGCATGTCGCCTTTGCCGCCGGAGTGCAGTTGCAGGGCGATGGGGCCGTCAAAGGACTTGGGCTTGGGGTCGGTGAAGTCCACCAGCGTGACGCCATTCAGGCGCGACACGTAGCGGTTGCCTTCCACCTTCAGCAGGTACTCGTTCCAGTCGCCCTTGCGGACCACTGTTTCGTTCTCGGGTGACGGCCAGACAATCCACTGGCGGCCGTCGCCATAGATGCCGCCCGTGTGCTGGCCGATGGTGCAATCCACTTCAAACTGCAAGCCCTGCGTGATGTCGGGCGTGCCGGGCTTGAAGGCGGTGTGGAAGAAGACGCCTGAATTGCCGTCGCCATCGCACTTGAACTTGATCGATAGGTGGAAGTCCTTGTAGGGCTTGTCGGTCTGCAGGTAGCCGTACTCCTTGGTGATGGCGATGCCGTGGATGACGCCATCTTCCACCAGCCACTTCTCCTTGCCCACTTCCACCCAGCCGGAAAGATCCTTACCGTTGAACAAGTTCACCCAGTCTTCACCCGGCAACTTCGTTTTGGGAGCCGGGGTCTGGGCAGAAAGCGACGCGAACGTCGAGCAGGCGAGAAGGAACAGCGCAGCGTTTTTCACGCCACTAGAATATCAACCGCGCCCCACCAATGGCATCGTGGTGGCCATCACCGTCATCGTCAGCACGTTCGCCGCCAGCGGCAGGCTGGCCATGTAGACCACGGCATCGGCCACGTGCTGCACGTCCATCCGCGGCTCCGTGCGCAATTCGCCATCGGCTTGCAACACGCCCGCCGTCATGCGCTGTGTCATGTCGGTGGCGGCATTGCCGATGTCGATCTGGCCGGAGGCAATGTTGAAAGGCCGCCCATCCAGCGCGATGCACTTGGTCAAGCCCGTGATGGCGTGCTTGGTGGTGGTGTACGGCGCTGAGTTCGGCCGTGGGGTCTGCGCCGAGATCGAACCGTTGTTGATGATCCGCCCGCCCTGCGGTTGCTGTGCCTTCATCATCTTCACTGCCGCTTGCGCGCAAAGGAACGCTCCGGTCAAGTTGACGTTGACCACGGACTGCCACTGGTCAAACGTCAGCTCCTCCATCGGCACTGCGGGCACGTTGATGCCCGCGTTGTTGAACAGTACATCCAACCGCCCAAACTTCGCGCCAATGGCCGCAAACAGAGCCTCCACCGCGGCAGGCTGCGTGATGTCCGTGGGCACGGCCAACAGGCGATCCGCATCAGAACCCGCGAGCGCGATCGTCTGGTCCAGCTCCGCCGCGCGACGTCCCGCTAACACCACCGCATACCCCGCCTTGTGCAAAGCCAGCGCCACGGAGCGCCCAATGCCGCTACCGGCTCCGGTCACGAGTGCAATCTTCATGGAAGCATTGTATGCCGTTGGGGGTACCGCACAGGTCGAAGCCGAGCGAGAATGCTTACTCTGAGCCGCGACCAGCAGGAGCGGGCTGGCCTGGTTCCAAACCGGAGACGAGTTCGCCCACCGTATCACTGGCCAGAAAAGCCAGGGTGCCTTTCTCCTCGTTGACTGTTACCCATGTCTCCGGATCAAAGTGTTACCCATGTCTCCGGTTTGGACCAGAGGCAGCCCGCTCCTGCTGGTCGCGGCTCAGAGTGGGCGTTTTACGCGGGCCGCGGGTGGTGACGGACAGCAGTCCACTCCAAAAGAAATCAAGACTCGCCCATCTTGTGCCGATCTGGGAAACTGATTCCGTGCGACTTGTTTGTATCAACGACCGCGTGCCGCCTGAGACTCCGGGTCTGCTTTCCACGGCCTGCCGGAAGCGTGGCGTAGAGTACTTGGAGCTGGACGCACTGGCGTTCGATTTTGACCCGGCCCGCATTTGCGAACCGGGCGACATGTTGTTCCGGCCAGCGGTTTCCGGGGCGGCCATGCGTGTTGAACAGTTTGTGACCGCTCCGGACACAGCCACCTTTTACCGCGACAGCATGGGCTGCTTCTTCCCCCCAACGGGCTCCCAAATGCTGTTCGCCCGGCAGGGGATCGACGTACCGCGCTTTGTCTACCTGCATCACGCCGGGCGGGACTTCATCCGGCATTGGGTGGAGCAGTTGGGCGGGTTCCCGGTGGTGGCCAAGGTGGGCGGCTGGTCGCGCGGCGTGGGCGTGGTACGCCTGGATTCCATGGCCGGGTTGTTCTCATTTGTTGACTACGCGTTGGCCAATGGGCATCAGCCGATGCTGATGAGTTTCATTGCGGACGCCGAACACTGGCGCGTGGTGGTGGTGGGGGAACGGGCGGTGGCGGCGTACCGCAACACGACCGATACCGACGACTTCCGGACCTACGCCGAGGATCGGCCCGAGGCGTTTGTCGAGGCGCCGCCCGAAGCAGTACGGCTGGCCTGCCAAGCAGTGGCGGCGGAAAGACTGGAATTCGGTGGCGTGGACGTTCTCATGCATCCCAGCGGGCGCGGCTATGTGCTGGAAAGCAACTTTCCTTGCTACTTTGCGCACGCCCAACTGGTGGCTGGAATAGACATCGCCGGGGCGATGGTGGAACACCTTCAGGAAAAGGCGCGCCGACTTACTGCTTAGGCTCGGCCGGACCCTCAGTGGCCTTCTGTTCAGTCGTGCGTTTGTAGGCTTTGATCCCCAGGGCAGCCAAAGCGCCAGCGGCCATAGCGACGGTGGCCGGCTCAGGCACGGGGCTCACTCCACTCGCTTTGTCGGCTTGTTCTTGCCGGCGAATTTTGTCGGCCTGCTCTTGCTGGCGAATCTTTTGGCCTTCCTCTTGCTGGCGAAACTTCTCTTCTTCTTCTTGACGACGGAGATCGGCGTCGGGATCCCCCGAAGACGCTTGATTCTGCGCCTTGGCTTCAGCCTCTGCCGTCTGAGAGAGCTTGCTTAAGCTCTCCTCGTTGCTGAATTTCGATCCGACTTCCTGCGCCACTTCGGAGCGCATCACCGCCGGAGCCGTCACGATCAAGCCCGCCGCTGCGGCAATACGTCCCACCAGGCCGCGCCGTGACTCAAAGCTGGCTGCGGTCGGGGGAGCGGGCCGCACCTCAAGCAAGCCGAGGTCGGCCAGCCGGTCGAGAACGGCAAACACGCGCTTGGAAGAAAGACCCGTCTGGCGGGAGATCTCTGTCACCGGCGTCAATCCGTCGCACCGATCATGAACTGATTGCTCGATAGCGTTGAGAGGAGAGGCGGCGCGGCGAATGACCCTTGGATTCATCGCATGACTGTAACAAATGGCGGAGCCAAGGCGCAATCGGAGAGAGTACTAAAGTAGAATTCTGTCAAAGTAATCTTCTCGCCCTGTAGTACTTCCCATGCCTCATGGTACGCATGGGTGTCGGGCGAGCCATCGGTAAGATGGTTGAACCATAACACCAGCCGCCCGGCCCGGGGCTCCAGCGCCAAGGCATCGGGTTCGGCGTCCGGAAACGAGGTTTCACCACCCAGGGTGCAATCACTTAGGTACATCATGGCCGTGGCGATCAAGTGGTAATCCCCCGCCTGGAAGTTGTCAAAGTGGGCTGGGTGGGCGTTGCCAGGCCCGTAGTGGCGGAAGCGGAAAGACCGCGCGCGCCGGTTCACCAATCCCGTCACCCCGTCCAGACGCTTGGAAATTGCCTTCAGGACGGGGTCGGAAGGAACGGGAAGCTCCGCACGCCTCCCCGCTGGACCGTCGCTGAGCGTCACCCCGCCGGCGGCCAGGGCGGCCGCATCGGAGGTCAAGTGGAGCACATAGCGGATCTCCGTGACCGTGAGAAAGTGATCCTGGATGTAAAGGCGGGGTTGTGCGCAGACTTGCAACATCAATTGACTCTCAATGTTATTCGGTCTTGCGATCAACCCCGCGGCCAGTTACACCTTCTCCGGCACGACAAACGGAGCGCGGTACTTCCGCTTCAGCAGCTTGTTGGCTTCCGCATCGCCGATGAACTGTTCCTTCACCGGGTCGAAGTCCAGCTGGCGGCCGACGCGCATGCTGATGGCACCCATGTGGGCCAGGGCGCTGGCGTTGTGGGCGGTTTCAACGGGGCCGTTCTGATCGGAGGTCTTGCGGCTGCGGACGGCCTTGATGAAGTTGGCGTAGTGGTCACCACCAGCCTTGCCGGACGGGCCTTTTTCGCGCTTGGGGCCCAGGTAGGTTTCAAAGGTGTCGTAGCCCTTGATCACCATGTAGCCATCTTTGCCGTAGAACAGGTTGCCGACGCCCGCGCCGTCTTCCAGATTCGTGTTCCAGTGGCGGACCTCGAACTGGATCATCTTCTGCTTGCCCACCGGGCCCGGATACATGTAGAGCGCGGTCTGCACTTCGGGCGTTTCCTTGTCGTCGTCAAAGGTGAACTTGCCGCCCATGGAGGTGACCTTGGTGGGCAGCGTGTCCACGCCCAGGCCCCACATGCAGAGATCGGTCTCGTGAATGCCCTGGTTGCCCACGTCGCCGTTGCCGTACTTCCAGGTCCAGTGCCAGTTATAGTGCACGATGCGGCGCGTGAACGGCTCCATCTCAGCGGGGCCGGTCCACAGGTCGTAGTTCAAGTAGTCGGGCGCGGCTTCCGGGGCCTTCTTGCCGATCGACGGGCGCCAGCGGAACACGAGACCGCGCGACATATAGACATCGCCAATCACGCCCTTGCGCAACAGGCTGACCGCTTCCTGGATCGCGGTGGAGGAGCGCAACTGAACGCCATGTTGCACGATGCGGTTGTACTTGTGCGCGGCCTCCACCAGCTTGCGGCCTTCCCAAATCGAATGCGCGCCCGGCTTTTCAACGTAGACGTCCTTACCGGCCTGGCACGCCCAGATGGCGGCCAGCGCATGCCAGTGGTTGGGCATGGCGATGGAGACGGCGTCGATCGACTTGTTGTCGAACACCTTGCGCAGATCCTGCTCGGTCTGCACCTTCTTGCCGTACTTGGCTTCAAACTCAGTGGAGCGCTTGTCTAGCAGGCTGCGGTCCGGGTCGCACAACATCACCACTTCGGCGTCCGGTTGCGGCATAAAACCGGCAATGTGATCCTTGCCGCGTCCGTTGACGCCCAGGACCGCAATGCGCAGTTTGTCATTGGCCGCCCGGGCCACCGGCCGGGCCGCGACGGCGGCAGCGGCTCCGAAAAAGAATGTACGGCGAGAACTCATCTTGAAATTGACCTCGCTGGCGATTTTATCACCGCGCTCCCGCTGGGCGTCCTCTTCGATCGGACGCGCACCGAAGGGTACAATGCCAAGCGGAGGCTCCATGCTTAAGTTCGCCATCCTGATCCCCACCGCGTTGCTCGCCGCCGATGTCGGCTCGATCTCTTTCCCTGTCACCGGGACGCCCGAAACGCGGGCCTGCTTTGAACGTGGCGTCGCCATGATGCACAACTTCTGGTTTGAAGAAGCGCGCGAGCAGTTCCAGCGGTGCACCAAGGCCACTCCGCAGTTCGCCATGGGCTACTGGGGTGAGGCGATGACCTACAACCATTCGCTGTGGATGCGCGTCTGGCCGGAAGAGGCGCGGGCGGCGCTGGACAAGATCACGGACGAATCAAAGCTAACGGCTCGGGAGCGGGCGTTTATTGCCGCTGCGCGCACTTTGTTCTCCAAGACCGGCAACAAGCTGGAACGGGAGAAAGCCTACTCCGCGGCGATGGAAAAGATCTACCTGGAGAACCCGGGCGACTTTGAAGCGGCCACGTTCTACGCGCTCTCCCTGCTCGGTCAGGTGCGGCCCGGCGACGCTGGTTATGCCCGGCAAGCCAAGGCCGGGGCCATCGCGCTTGAGGTCTACGGCAAGAACTCCAACCACCCCGGCGCGGCCCACTACATCATCCACGCCTTTGATGACCCGGACCACGCCATCATCGCCCTCCCGGCCGCGCGCCGCTATGCCGAGATCGCTCCGGAAGCGCACCATGCCCGCCACATGCCGTCGCACATCTTTCTGCAGTTGGGCATGTGGGACGACGTCGTGAAGTCGAACGAATCCTCCTGGGCCGCCTCGGTCGCCTGGCAGAAGCGGAAGGGACACGCGCTGGCGGTCCGGGATTATCACAGCCAGTTCTGGATGGCCTATGGCTACCTGCAACAGGGCCGCTACGCCGATGCCTGGAAGGTCTATGAGCAGAAGAAGGCGGACATTATTGAGGCGCAGGGAGCGGGTACGGTCTACAACTACTTTCCCGATCTGGCGGCCGCGATCATTTTCGAAACCGGGGAGTGGGATAAAGCCCAGACTGCCTTCAATGATCCGGTGACGATTCGGCGCGCGGGTGGTGACGACCACGCCCATGCCCCCGCCGCCGGACGCCGCGCCAATGAAGCGTTCACCAAGGGGATGGCCGCCGCCTTGCGCGGTGAATCCCCCGCCGCCTGGCTCGACCTGCTGGAGCAGGCGCGTCAAATCGATGATCAGAAGGGCGCCAAAGTGGCCGCTGCCGTCTTCGAGGCGCGCATGTTCATGATCAAAGCCGCCCAAGCCCAACGCGCCAAAAAGACGGACGAGATGATCGCCCTGATGCAGCGCGCCACGCAACTGGAAGAGCTGGACAAAGCCCCCAGCGGCCCGCCGGAGATCACCAAGCCCTCGCATGAGCTGTTTGGCGAGATGCTGCTCGATGCCGGACGCCCCAAGGAAGCGGCCGTGCAGTTCCGCAAATCACTCGACCGGCAGCGCAACCGAACCCGGTCAGTGAAGGGTCTCGCCCGGGCACTTGCGACGGGCGGGGCGGAATCCGGCCAGTAGTCTATTTCACTGCCGGTGGACCCAACGGGCTGGGGGCACACTTGGATGCCTCCACTACGTTGAAGTAGACGCCCGAGATTTTCCAGCCGTCCGCGGTCTGAAACAGCGTCACGGAATCCACGCCGCAGTGCGTTAGCTTTCCCGAACGGTGAAAGTCATACGGTGCCCACAGCGTCGCCATGCCGCCTTCGATCAGCACCTTGGGCTGCCACATCCGCTCCAGCAGCGGCTCCTTGGCCGCGCCGATGCGGGTGGCGAACTCGGCTCCGGTGGAACTGGAGAGCGTCTGGTTGGCCCGGATGGAGACAATCTGCGCGGTGGGCGTCCTCAGGCTGGTGATCGCCGCCGCGTCACGCGCTGCCATGGCATCGAATAACTTTTGGACCGTCGCCACCACTTCCTGATCCGATGCCGCCGCCGCTGGCCGGACCAGTGTGGCCGCCAGAATGAAGATTGCTGCGAAGTTGCGCATGCCCCACTATAAACCGCGCCGCCGTCCTTGAACGCCCCAGCGGGCCGTATCCGATAATGGGCTGATGATCGAAGCTACGTTCCTCGCCTATGCCCCCAAGAAGCTGGAGCAGTTGGCCGGCCGGATCGCCACCTGCCTGGATACGCTGACGGAAGACCAGATCTGGTTCCGCGGCTCCGCCAACTCGAACTCAGTCGGGAACCTGGTGCTTCACCTGGGCGGCAACGTCCGCCAATGGATCGGCTACGGCGTGGGCCACCTACCCGACATCCGCACCCGGGACGCGGAATTTGCCGCGCGTGGCGGCCTGTCGACTGGCGAGTTGAAGCAGCTCCTGGGCACCGTTATCACTGAGGCGACCGGGATTATCCGGACACTGGAGCCTCAGCAGCTGACACAGCCTGCTTCCATCCAGGGCTACGATCTGACCGTGTTTGAGGCCATCATTCACGTCATCGAACACTTTTCCAATCACACCGGCCAGATCATCTATGCCGCCAAAGCGATGACGGAAAAGGACTTCGGCTTCTACAACTTCCCGCTGAAGCCGGAAGCCGACCGGACGCCATAGGCCGGGCCAGCATTCGCACGCGTAGTGCGGGTGCTTTCATTGACAAAGTTTAAGCAACAATTTTTCTGATCGGGCCCATCAAAATCTCTTTCTCCGGTATCTTATTACTGCCGGTCGTCGTCGATACGGTACGGGACCATGTGTGTCCCTCCCAATATGCGCCATGTTGCCATCCGCTCTGTCGCGGTCTTCGCGTGCCTTGCTGTCCTCTCCGTTCGCGGTGAAGGGTTCGGACCCAGCCTCACCGTCATCCTCGATTTTGACGACGCCCCAGCCGCTAAATCACTCGGCGAAATGCGCCGTGAAGTAGCCGCCATCATGAAAAGGACCGGCCATTCGGTCGAAGTCCGCCTCCGGTCCGAGACCAGCGTCAACGAAGAGTTTGAGGACCTGGTCCTGGTGAAACTCACCGGCACCTGCCGCATGAACGGCATTCCTTACGCCGCTTTCATTGACGAACGTGGGCCGTCGCCGCTGGCCTGGGCGCATACGGTAGAGGGTGAGATTCTGCCGTTCAGCACGGTTGCCTGCGACAAAATTCGGCGCACGGTAGGTTCCGCCTTATTTGGCGGCCAAAAGGCGCAGGGCGATCAGTTGCTGGGACGGGCGCTGGGCCGCGTGGTGGCGCACGAGCTTTATCACATCGTCACCAAGAGCGGAACCCACACTAAGTCCGGTGTTTTCAAGGAGTCACTGTCCGGTGCCCAGTTGATCGCCGACCATCTGGAATTCCGCGAGCAGGACACCCGGCGCCTGCTCCACCATGCCTCAGGTACCTCTCGCCCCACCTTTACCCGTGCCGCCGAAGCGGGTCAATAGCAAAATTTTATCGGACGGATTCCTATTTCGATCTGGTAAACAGCCGAGGTTCTCTACTATACTTACGTGTAATCCGTCCTAGGGACGGTCGAGGACCGTTGGGGAATGATCCCGAGCGGGCCTCCACATAAGATTGTCTCGCTGCCACGTGTCGCAGCCCCTAGCGCTCCCCGCACATCGAGCGCGCAAAATTGCACTTCAGGGGATCTACATGAAAGCAGTCTCAAATTTTGTCAGGCTCCTTCCCGCTCTTGCCCTTCTGACCGGCTTGTCCATCAATTCCTATGGCCAGTCGATCTATGGCGGCGTGCGCGGGTTGGTAGTCGATGCTTCCGGTGGCGCACTAGCCAACGCGAAAGTGACGCTCACGGACGAAGGCACCAATGCCTCCCGTGCCACCGTCACCAGTGCCGCCGGCGAATATAACTTCTCATCCGTGGTTCCGGCGACGTATTCCATCGTCGCGGAATCGCCGGGCTTCAAAAAGGTGGAACGCAAGGGCGTCATTATCGCCACCCAACAGTTTTTGACGGTAGACGTCAAGCTGGAAGTCGGCAACGTCACCGAATCGATCATGGTGACGGAAGAAGTGCCGCTGATCGAAACGGCGAACGCGTCTCAGGGGCAGGTGATTGATCGCCAAAAGCTGATCGACCTGCCAAACCTCGGCCGCAACCCCTATATGTTCTCCCGCCTGGCTCCGAACGTGCAGCAGACCGGCAATCCGGCCTACGCCCGCATGCAGGACCAGTCTGGTTCGTCCCAGATTTCTATCGCCGGCGGCCCCGTCCGCGGCAACAACTACCTGATCGACGGCGTCGCCATCACCGACATGGCCAACCGCGCCATCATCATCGCGTCGCTGGAAGCGGTGCAGGAAGTGAAAGTTCAGGCCAACACCTACGACGCCGAAATCGGCCGTTCCGGCGGTGGCATGTTCAACGCGTTCTTGAAGAGCGGTGGCAACAGCTATCACGGTTCGCTCGGTGGCTATGTCCGCCAAACCGACTGGCTGGCCAACAGCTTCTTCTCCAACCGCGCCGGTCGCGGCATCACCGATCAGCCCTTCCGCAATTACTACGGCAGCTTCGGCGGCAAGGTCTGGATCCCGAAGATCTACGACGGCAAAAACCGCACGTTCTTCTGGGGTACCTTTGAAGGCTACCGTGACACCCAAGCCAATGCTGGTACCACGCAGGTTCCCACCGCGGCTGAGCGCACCGGCGACTTCTCGCAGTCGCTCGTCCGCGCCGGTGGACCGGTCCGCGTGATCTATGACCCGTTGACCACCACGGCTGCCGGTGTCCGCACGCCCTTTGCTGGCAACCGCCTCCCGGGTGACCGCATCAGCCCCATTGGCCGCGCCATCGCCGCCACCTTCCCGACGCCCACCAGCGCCGCGCGTTTCTACGGCGACAACAACATGCCGTATTTCGGTCAGCTCCCGTCCAAGGCCGATCAGAAGACCTTCAAGTTCGACCACAAGATCACTGACTGGTGGTCGATGAATGCTTCGTACTTGCGTTACAACTCTCTGGAACCCGGCGAAACCTGGTTCCCTGATTCGGTCTCGACGCCCGCACAGTGGCGCTTGGATCGTCGCGTTGACTCCACGCAGCTCAACAGCACCATGACCCTGAACCCGACCACGGTTCTGGCCCTCCGCTACGGGTACAACCGGTTCCCGAACTACGGCTTCCAAAAGAGCCAGGGCTTCAACGTGGCTTCGTTGGGCTTCAACCAGGGTTTCGTGGGTGCCATCCCTTCCGCCACCTTCCCGGCGGTCTCCTTTGAGAACTTCTACGCCGGCGATAACATGGGCACCAATAACAACTTCCTGCTGGTTCCGAATTCGAAGAACCTGCACGGCACGCTGTCCAAGTTCATCGGCAAGCATAGCGTGAAGATTGGCTCGGATTACCGCCGCATCAAGGCTTCCGGTGCTGACTTCGGTAACTCCGCTGGCCAGTTTAGCTTCACCGACCAGTTCACCCGCGCTGACTTTAATCGTGGCGACGGTGCCTCGGGTTCGGATCTGGCGAGCCTCCTGCTGGGCTATCCGGCCGGTGCCAACGGCTTTGTTCCCTCGACGCTGCACAACTACGCCGACTACGTCTCCGCCTTCGTGCAGGACGACTTCCGCTTTAACTCAAAGCTCACGATTACTTTCGGTCTCCGCTGGGAGCGTGAAACCGGCCTGAAGGAGCGCAACAACAGCATCATCACCGGTTTTGACCGCTCTGCGCTGAACTCCATCAGCACCGCCGCGGGTGTTGCTACTCGTGGAGCGGTCCAGTTCGCGGGTGTGAATGGTGCCAACACCTACGTTGGCAACCCGAACAACAATAAACTGTCGCCCCGCATTGGTGTCGCCTACCAGGTGAATTCCAAGACCACCATCCGCGGTGGTTATGGCGTCTTCTGGGCACCGCAAACCGCCCAGGGCGGCGTCTACCTGCCGGAGGGCTTTACGGCTTCCACGCAGCCGCTGACGTCTCTCGACGGCAACCGCACTCCCAACCCGGCCACCACTTTGGCCAATGTGTTCTCCAGCGGCTTTGACCGGCCGGTGGGCAACCGTTTGGGCGACCAGACCGGTATTGGCAAGGCTCTGACGATTTTTGACCCGAACGCCAAGTCGCCCTACGTGCAGCAGTACTCGGTCGACATCCAGCGCGAACTACCGTTCAGCATGGCGATGTCCGTGGCCTACGTGGGTTCGCGGTCCAGCAACCTGACGATCAATTCGGCCGCCATCAACGTCAATCAGGTGGAAGCCCGCCACTACGCGCTGGGCGCTGGTGCACTATCCGCCGCCACGGCTAATCCTTACTTCGGTAAGGGCGGTACGGCCGGTCTGGCTGGCGCGACGGTCTCTCAGGCTCAGTTGCTCCGGCCCTTCCCGGCCTTCGGCAACCTGAACTACCAGTTCTCTGACTACGGCAAGGCCCGGTACGACTCCATGGCCTTCCGCATCCAGAAGCGCATGAGCCAAGGCTTGAACTTCCTCTATGCGTTCACCTGGTCCAAGAATCTGGACAACGTCTCCGGCGGCGCAGGCAACAACCTGAATGGCGGCGGCGCTGCTCCTCAGAACGTCTACAACCTGGGTGCGGAGTATGGTCTGTCGAACATCGACGCCACCACCCGCAACAGCTTGGCGATCACCTACGAACTGCCGTTCGGTAAGGGTAAGGCTTTCGGCGGCGGTGTTAATCGCTGGGCCGATATGGCGATCGGCGGCTGGACGATCAACTCGGTGGCGGTCATCAACGGCGGCTTCCCGATCCAGGTTCGTCAGAACTCCAACAACAACGGTGTGATCTTCGCCTCCAGCCAGCGGCCCAATGCCACTGGTGCCAACCCCTACGCGGGCGGCGACAAGACGCAATGGACCGACGGCGCGGGCTACCTGAACGCCTCTGCCTTCTCCATCGCCCCAGCCCTGACCTTCGGCAACGTCAGCCGTACGATCTCCACCCGCGGTCTGCGGCAGAACAACTGGGACATTTCGATGTTCAAGAACTTCACGATCACTGAGCGCTTCAAGGCTCAGTTCCGTGCCGAGGCGCTCAACGCCATGAACACGCCGATGTTCCGCGCCCCCAATGCTCTAGTGGGTAACTCCGCTTTTGGCAAGATCAACGCGCAAGCCAACTTCTCGCGAATGATGCAACTCGGCCTCCGTCTCTACTTCTAGTCCGGGAAACCGGCTGGAAATTGTTTCGGTAAAATTTTCACAACCCTGGGCCGCCGGTGTCATAACCGGCGGCTTATACTAATAGGATCAGTAGCAATCTCTTTCGAGAGGAAAGATAAACGCCATGAACGATCTGCTCAATACCGAGGTTTCTCGGGACATTCTGAAGCGCGGCTTCTCCCGCCGGGCTTTTGGAAAATTCACCACCCTCATGACGGCTGGCGCCAGCCTGCCGTTCTACAATGAAGCCGCCCTGGCCCAGGGCCTGTCCGCCATGCGTGGCCTTCCTCCGGATGCCGTCCGCATTAACGCCAATGAGAACCCGCTCGGCCCTTGCAATGAAGCCGCCGAAGCGATCTATGGCGTGGTGAAAAAGGGTGGCCGTTACCTGTACGAAGAGACCTTCGGCTTCACCAAGCTGCAGGCTGACCTGGAAGGCTTGAAGCCCAACTACGTGGTTCCGTTCGCTGGCTCCAGTGCTCCGCTGCACCAGGCCGTGATGGCGTTCACCTCGCCCTCCCGTCCGCTGGTGATGGGCGACCCCGGCTACGAAGCTGCGGACCGCGCGGCCAAGTTCGTCGGCGCCAAGACCATCAAGGTCCCGCTGGCCAAGGACTACTCGCACGACGTCAAGGCGATGGTGGCTGCGTCCCCCACCGCTGGCGTTATCTACATCTGCAACCCCAACAACCCCACCGGTACGTTGACCAAGCGCAAGGACATCGAATTCGTCCTCGCCAACATGCCCAAGGGCTCCATCCTGCTGCTCGACGAAGCCTACATCCACCTCTCCGGTGAAGGCGCTGGTTCCGACCTCGTCGCCGCGGACAAGGACATCATCATCCTGCGCACCTTCTCCAAGCTCTACGGCATGGCTGGCCTGCGCGCCGGTGCGGCGTTCGGCCGTCCGGACCTGCTGGCCAAGATGACCCCCTACGGCGCCGGCGCTCTGCCCGTCACCGGTGTGGTGGGTGCGACCGCCAGCCTGAAGGTGTCCAAGACCCTGGTTCCGGAGCGCGCCGCCATCATCGGTGCCGTCCGCCAGGATGTCATGAACTACCTGACGCAGAAGAAGATCGCGTTCGTGCCTTCGGTTTCGAACAAGATCATGATCGACGTGAAGCGCCCCGGCGCTGAAGTGTTCGAAGCCATGGTCAAGGAAAAGGTCGTCATCGGCCGTACCTGGGCCGCCTGGCCGAACCACGTTCGCGTCTCGATCGGCACCAAGGACGAAATGGAGAAGTTCAAGACGGCTTTCTCCAAAGTCATGGGTGTGTAGTTTTCTCCCGGTCTGGGGCGAGGCTTTATGCTTCGCCCCGGACGCCTGCAATCCTCTCCCGGCGAGCCCCTGTCGGCCTGCCTTATTTTGTCCCGTCCCCGGTCCGGACAGGCTTCATCTAAGGTCTAGTCATCGATGAACTCCTGGAAGCTTCCGGCCTATTCATTTAAGGCCTTTGTTGGCGACACCTTCGGCGGTGTCATTGCGGCCCTGATCGCCCTGCCTTACGGCTTGGCCATGGCCACCCTGATGGGCCTTCCCCCGGCTCTCGGACTTTTCACCTCTCTTCTTACTGCTCCCATTACGGCATTCCTGGGCCGCAACCCGGTTCTGATCGGCGGCACCTCCACCGTCACCGTCCCGTTCCTGGCCATTGCCGTCAAGCAACAGGGTATTGGTGGCGCGGCCAAAGTGACACTGGTCGCGGCGGTCTTTATGATGGCGTTCTCGGTATTGCGCTTGGGCCGCTTTATCGGAAAGGTGCCCCAGGCCGTTGTCTCGGGCTTTTCCGTGGGCATCGGCGGCATGATGGTGATCTCGCAGCTGAAGACCATCTTCGGCTTGAACATCCCGGTGACGGGTGCCACCGCAATCATCGTCCAGTTCACGGAGGTGATGCTGCACATCACCGAAATGCGTTGGCAGCCTTTCGTCTATGGATTGGTGGTGATCATCGTGGCCTTCCAGGTAACCAAGTTCACCAATAAGGCCCCCGCGCCGCTGATCGGCGTCATCGGGGCAATCCTGGTGGGTGTGATTTTTGGGCTGCACGAGAAAGAAGTGGGCGCGCTGCCGCTGGAGATCCCTCCCTTCGCGGGCTTTACCTGGTCTCCGGCTGACGTTTATCAGGTGCTGCCCTCGGGCCTGGCGCTAGCCTTTGTCGCTTCCATCAATTTGCTGATCACCTCCCGCGTGGTGGAGCATTTCCGGGGCCGCCATCGTCCCATGCGCCCGATTGACGCGGATTCCGAATTGGGCGCTTACGGCATTGCCAACATCTGCGCCGGTGTCTTTGGAGCCCCGATGTCGGTGGGTATTCCGGCCCGCTCCCTAGCCAATGTCCGCTGCGGTGGTACGACGCGCGTCTCCAACCTGATGCACGGGGCCGCTCTGCTGCTGTGCCTGTCGTTGGGCGCGAACTTCGTCGCCCATATCCCGATTCCGGCGCTGGCCGGAGTCACCGCCTACGTCGGCATCCTGCTGCTGGAATGGGGTACGTGGCGTCGCCTGGCGAAGATGCGCCGGGTGGACGCGGCGGCCTTCTTGTCCACCGCCGCCATGACGTTGCTCGTCAACGCCGCTGCTGCCGTCGCCGCCGGGTGCGCCATGTACGGTGTTCAGTGGCTGATTGACCAGTACCGCGCCAGTCACCACCCCGGCCGGCTCAATCAGTTGAGCGCTGCCAAGGCCAACGACTAGAGCCGCCGGCCCAATCCGCCTCCGCCTCACGAAATGTGTACATCCGTCCGATAACACTCTTGGGTAACGTTTTTCGCCCAGCAGCCATTATCCATCGAGCAACGGTAACGTTGTTGAAATAGTGGCGTCTTACAAGTGTGGGGCCGATCCAAGGTCTGTCCCGCAGTCGGAGGTGTTTCGTTGTCCCGACGTGTGTTTTCCACTCAATTGCGCTGGCAGAACGCTCTTCTGCTTCTTCCCGTTTTCGCCAATTTCGCCTATGGAGCCGGTAATCTTGAACTCCGGCCCTCGGTCCCTTCCCCCCAGCCGGTAGGAACCCTGGTTAGCTGGACCGCCAATGCGGGTCCGGGTAGCTCAGCGGCCTACTATCGCTTCCGTTACCGCTCTCCAGGTGGCGAGTACCGGATGATTCGAGACTTTGGTCCCGGCGAAACCATTGAATGGATGCCTTCCGATGCCGATGGCACTACGGAAGTGGAGGCGTCACGAATGGATTTGGAGAGTCGTGAGATCACCGCCGTCTCGGAATACTTTTCCTGGACGAGCCTGGCGACGGATGGCCAGCCGGCCATCACCGCCTCCGGCCATCCACTCGTCTGGATCTTCAGTACCCCGCCATGCGCGGGCGGGACCTTCATGGCCGTCGAGTATGGCACCAGCAGCCGAACCGTCTCCTCTACCCCATTCCATGCCTGCCGCGAGGGTGTCAGCCTCACCTTTCAACTGGCCGGGCTTTTGCCATCAACCGGATACTTCGCCCGGCCCATTCTGGCCACTGCCGAACAGCCGCTCCGCTACGGCCCCAGCGTCGAGTTCCGGACCGGAGAGCTGCCGGACGGCCTTCTGAGCCACACCATCAGCCGCCCGCGAACCCGTTACACCGATCAAGAGATCGTCCTCGAAGCACCTATCTTCCCCAACCGTCCAACCGCGGTAGACCTGGCGGGCAATGTCATCTGGTACTACCCCGGGGCCATCTCCGTCCTTACGCGGCCCGGGCGGGAAGGCACTTTCTGGGGCCTGATCCAGAGCCCTGGCGGCACTGAAATGCAACGCATCCGCGAGTTCGACCTCACCGGGATGACCCGGCGCGAGACCAACGCGGCGCGGGTTAACCAGCAGCTGGCTGCGCTCGGCCGACGGCAGATTAACGGATTCCATCACGAGGTGCGCGAACTGCCCGATGGCAAGATCATGGCGCTGGCGGGCGTTGAGCAGATCCTCACTGACGTCCAGGGGCCGGGCCCCGTCGACGTTCTGGGTGACATGATCATCATCTTTGATCAGGACTTGCAGATTGTCTGGACCTGGGATGGGTTTGACTACCTGGACCCCAGCCGCCCCGCCATTCTCAATGAGATCTGTTCCCAAGGCAGCTGCCCGCCGCTCTACCTGGCGCCAGACGGGAACGATTGGACGCACGCCAACTCCGTGCAGTTGGCTCCCGACGGCAACCTGGTGATGTCGATCCGGCACCTGGATTGGGTGATCAAGATTGACTATCAGAACGGCCTCGGGTCCGGCAACATCCTTTGGCGATTCGGAAAAGACGGGGACTTCCGGCTCAGTACCGGAAATCCAGCCGACTGGTTCTCTCATCAGCACGATTCTGAGTTCGAGCTCAACAACACGACGTTGACCCTTTTCGACAACGGCAACACCCGCCGTCAGTCTGACCCCACCGTAACCAGCCGCGGGCAGGTTTTTGAGATTGATGAAATCACCCGGACGGCCCGCGTGGTGGTGAATGCTGACCTGGGAGTATTCTCCTTCGCTCTCGGCGCTGCCCAGCGTCTGCGCAACGGAAACTACCACTTCGATGTCGGCTGGACACTGCCGGCCAACACTAGCTTTTCCATGGAAGTCGATCCCGCGGGAAGGCTAAGCTATTCACTTCAGGCGAGCGGGCCCCAGTACCGTACTTTTCGCATGCGCGACCTGTATACACCGGACTAGCTTTCCGACGATACTAGGTGGGTCGGAGCTGACCCGCCCCAGTGAATCGACGCAGCTTTCTCGGTACCGCCGCCGGAGCCCTCACGTCCACAGTCGTGCGCGCGCAATCGCGACCACGACCGAACGTGGTGCTGATCTGCGCCGATGATTTGGGCTACGGAGATCTGGGCTGCTACGGTTCCCGCATCGCCACGCCCAACATCGATCAGATGGCGACTGAAGGCGTCCGGTTTACGCAGTTCGCGGCCGCCAGTTCCGTTTGCTCCCCGGCTCGCGCGGGTCTGTTGACCGGCCGCTACGCGACCCGGTCCGGCGTGCCGGGCGTGATCTGCCCCGGAGATCATGGCGGGTTGGCCGCGGGTGAGGTCACCATTGCCCAGATGTTGAAGTCCTCCGGCTACCGGACCGCTTTGGCGGGCAAGTGGCACCTGGGAGAACAGCCCGGCTTTGCCCCCAACGACCGCGGTTTTGACGAGTTCTTCGGCCTGCTGCATAGCCACGACATGTGGCCCCGTCCGCTGATGGCTAATCGCGAGGTATTGGAGGAGCAAGCTGGCCTGGACACGCTCACCAGTCGCTTCACCACCCAAGCCACCCGCTTCATTCGCAACAATCGCGACAATCCGTTCTTCCTCTACCTGCCGCATGTCGCACCCCACATTCCACTGGTGGCCGGGCGCAGCTTCCAGAAGAAATCGCCGCTGGGGCCCTATGGCGATGTGATGGCCGAATTCGACTTCGGCGTGGGCGAAGTACTGAGAACGCTTCGCGAAACCGGCCAGGACGAAAACACCATCGTTCTGTTGACCAGCGACAACGGCCCTTGGTATCAGGGCAGCCCGGGCCGGTTGCGCGGAAGGAAGGGCGAAAGCTACGAGGGCGGATTACGGGTACCCCTGATCGCCCGGATGCCCGGCCGCATCCCGGCGGGCCAAGTGAACGACGGCTTCGTTTCGGCCCTCGACATCCTGCCCACCATCGGCGCGCTGACCGGCGCCGCGCTTCCGGCCAAGCCACTTGATGGCATCGACATCAGCGCTCGCCTCACCGGCGATAGCGGGGAAATGCATCGCGACCCATTTCTCTATTTCGATTACTGGAGCCTCCAGTGCGCCCGGTTGGGTCGCTGGAAGGTGCATTTTTCCCGGTACAACTCGCGCCCCTGGTCGCCTGAGCCCGTCGGGGGCCGGGTCAACCTGCCTCTGCCTCGACCGGAGCTCTATGACCTGGCCAGCGACCCCGAAGAGTCCTACGACTGCTCCGAATCGCAACCCCAAGTGATCTCGGAAATCCGGGCCCGCGTCGAAAGCGCCCTGCTCAGTTTCCCGGACGTGGTTCAAGGCGTCTGGGAGGCGACGATGGCGCACCCGGTCGATGGCAGCACTCCCGCCGGTGCGCTTCCCCTGGCAAAACCCTAGAGGGCGATAGTTTTTGCACGGAGCCAGGAAAGTTTTCCTACAATGGTGTTGGTTCTGACATCTTGACACTAGAGGCTCCTCATTGGCATCCGCCGCGCTAGACAGTAAGCTTCATCGCACCCTTCGTTTCTACGAAGCCACCAACGGCAAGAAAACCGTTATGGCCCTCACCGGTGCCGCCCTTTGGGGCTTTGTCATTATTCATCTGCTGGGTAACCTGCAGGTCTTCCTGGGGCCGGACAAGCTGGACAAATACGGCGAAGCCCTCCGCGCCACCGGAGCCCTGCTCTGGGTGGCCCGAGGCGGACTGTTGTTGTGCGTAGTTCTCCACATCACGGCCGCACTGCAGCTGATGGCCCTGAAGGCCAAGGCCCGCCCGCAACCCTATGTGAAGAAGGTGGCCACCACGTCCACCTATGCTTCGCGGACGATGTACTGGTCCGGCCCCGTCATCCTGGGCTTCATCATTTTTCACTTGATGCACTTCACCTGGGGCGTCCCGGGCATCCATCCGGATTTTGTCGACGGCGCCGTCCACGCCAATCTGGTGAAAGGTTTAAGCCAACCGCTGGCCGCCGTCCTCTATCTCACGGCCATGTCGATGCTGTTGTTCCACCTCTACCACGGCATTTGGAGCATGTTCCAAACCATGGGCTTAAGCCATCCGCGCTACACGCCGCTGGTGAAGAAAGCCGCCGCTGGTATCGCCATCGCGCTGGCTGGCGGCAACATCGCCATCGTGGTCTCCGTTCTGCTGGGAATCGTGAAATGAATCTGAACGCCCGCATCCCCTCCGGTCCCATTGAGCAACGCTGGGACAAGGCGCGCTTTGACCTGAAGCTGGTGAACCCGGCCAACAAGCGCAAGTACAACGTGATCGTCGTTGGCTCCGGTTTGGCCGGTGGCTCCGCCGCCGCTACGCTGGGTGAGCTCGGCTACAACGTCAAGTGCTTCTGCTTCCAGGATTCGCCGCGCCGTGCGCACTCCATCGCCGCTCAAGGCGGCATCAACGCGGCCAAGAATTATCAGAATGACGGCGACTCGGTCTATCGTCTCTTCTACGACACGGTCAAGGGTGGGGACTTCCGCGCCCGCGAATCGAACGTCTACCGCTTGGCGCAGGTCTCGGTCTCGATCATCGACCAGTGCGTCGCCCAGGGCGTGCCGTTCGCGCGTGAGTACGGCGGCCTGCTCGCCAACCGTAGCTTTGGTGGTGCGCAGGTTTCGCGGACGTTCTATGCCCGTGGCCAGACGGGACAGCAGTTGTTGCTGGGCGCGTATCAGGCGCTGGAACGGCAGATCGATGCGGGCAAAGTGAAGATGCTGCCACGCACGGAGATGCTGGACCTGATCGTCATCGACGGCAAGGCTCGTGGCATTGTCGCGCGCAATCTGGTGACGGGCCGCATTGACGTCCACATGGCCGATGCCGTGGTGCTGGCCACCGGCGGGTACGGCAACGTTTTCTATCTTTCGACCAACGCCAAGGGTTCAAACACCACCGCGATTTGGCGCGCCTACAAGCGCGGCGCGGCGTTCGGGAACCCCTGCTACACGCAGATCCACCCCACCTGCATTCCGCAGTCCGGCGACTATCAGTCCAAGCTGACCCTGATGTCGGAATCGCTCCGCAACGACGGCCGCATCTGGGTGCCGTTGAAGCAGGGTGACACCCGCACGGCGGCGCAAATTCCCGAATCCGAGCGCGACTATTACCTGGAGCGCATGTACCCCAGCTTCGGCAACCTGTCGCCCCGCGACATCGCCAGCCGCGCGGCCAAGCGTGTCTGTGACGAAGGCCGCGGCGTTGGACCGGGTGGCCTGGGTGTCTATCTCGATTTCTCGGATGCCATCCGGCGTCTGGGCCAGAAGACGATTGCTGAACGCTACGGCAATCTGTTTGAGATCTATGAGCGCATCACCGGTGAAGACCCCTACACCCTCCCCATGCGCATCTACCCGGCCGTGCACTACACCATGGGTGGCCTCTGGGTGGACTACCACCTGATGTCCACTGTCCCGGGGCTGTTCGTGCTGGGCGAAGCCAACTTCTCCGACCACGGTGCCAACCGTCTGGGTGCCTCTGCGCTGATGCAGGGCCTCTCCGACGGCTATTTTGTGATTCCCTACACGTTGGGCAACTATCTCGCCTCCGAGAAGTTCGCCAAGGTGGATGAAACGCATCCGGAAGCGGTGGCGGCCTTGGCGCAGACGCAGTCGATGACCAAGCAACTGCTCGCGATCAAGGGCAAGCGCACGGTGTCCAGCTTCCACCGGGAACTGGGCAAGCTGATGTGGGACTTCTGCGGCATGGCTCGCAACGCCAAAGGTCTGGAGCAGGCAGCGGACAAGATTGCCGGGCTCCGCGAGGAGTTCTGGAAGAACGTCAATGTCTCCGGCGAAGCGGGTGATCTGAATCAGAACCTGGAATCAGCCGGTCGTGTCGCGGACTTCCTGGAACTGGGCGAGTTGATGTGTCACGACGCCCGCGTCCGCGAAGAATCCTGCGGCGGCCACTTCCGCGAGGAGTATCAGACCTCCGACGGTGAAGCCCAGCGCAATGACGACAGCTTTTCGCACGTCGCCGCCTGGGAGTATCAGGGGCCCAATCAAAAACCGGTCCGCCATCAGGAAGAGTTGCAGTTTGAGTACGTGAAGCCCGTGCAGCGGAGCTACAAGTAAGCAGGCCATTCAGTAACCGTCATGAACCTAACCCTACACGTCTGGAGACAGAAAGACGTCGCCACCCCCGGCCAGATGGTGCGGTACGACGCGCCCAATGTCAGCGAGCATATGTCGTTTCTCGAGATGCTCGACGTCGTCAACGAAGGGCTGATCCTGAAAGGCGACGAGCCGATTGCGTTCGAACATGACTGCCGCGAAGGCATCTGTGGCTCTTGCGGCTTCATGATCAACGGGATCGCCCACGGTGGCTTTAAGAACACCACGGTCTGCCAGCTCCACATGCGCCATTTCGAAGATGGGGATGAGGTCTTCATTGAACCGTGGCGGGCCACCGCCTTCCCGGTGATGAAGGATCTGATCGTCGACCGTAGCGCCTTTGACCGCATCATCGCCTCCGGCGGCTACGTCTCCGTGTCCACTGGCTCCGCGCCCGACGGCAATGCGCTGCCCATCCGCAAACAGGATTCTGACCTAGCCATGGACGCCGCCGCCTGCATCGGCTGTGGCGCCTGTGTCGCCAGCTGTCCCAACGCCGCGGCGGCGCTATTTACCGGGGCCAAGATCTCGCACTTGGCCCACTTGCCGCAAGGCCAGCCCGAACGCAAAGAACGCAGCCTCCGCATGGTCCGGCAGATGAACGCCGAACTGTTCGGCAACTGCACCAACATCGGCGAATGCGAAGCCACCTGCCCCAAAGGCATCCCCATCGAGGTGATCGCCAGCATGAACGGCGACTTCCTGGCGGCCAGCTGGCAGGAGCGTCCCCCGGTGGAGATCGCGGGCGCCGGGTAGACTCGGGAAGCTTTGCCTACCCTACAAGAACAGTTCGGCAAGATCGACATCTACCTCTTCGATCAGCTTTTGAAGGGCCGCATCGTGCCGGGGATGCGCATCCTGGATGCGGGCTGTGGGTCCGGCCGTAATATCGTCTACTTTCTTCGCGAAGGCTACGAGGTCTATGGAGCCGATGCCAGTCCGGACGCCATTGCAAGCGTTCGAGCCTTAGCGCGCCGCCTCGCGCCCGTGCTGCCGGAGTCGAACTTTCGCGTGGAGCCCGTGCAGCAGATGTCGTTCGATGACGGTTGCGCGGATGTTGTCATTAGCAACACCGTGCTCCATTTTGCGATGAACGATGCCCAGTTTGAGGAGATGCTGCGCGGTACCTGGCGGGTCCTCAAACCCGGCGGGCTGTTCTTCTGCCGCCTGGCCTCCACCATCGGTATGGAGGCACAGATGGTGCCGGTCCTCGGCCGCCGTTTCCAATCGCCTGATGGGGCGGAGCGGTACATGGTGGACGCGAACTGGCTGGAAGATGTCACGGAACGGTTGGGCGGCGAATGGTTGGAGCCGATTAAGACCACCATTGTCCAGGGTCAACGCGCGATGACGACTTGGGTCCTGCGGAAACAGGCTGACTGAAGGTTTAGTGATAGGCGGAGTCGTGATCCGGATGGAGCGAGAGTAGACGCAGCGTCTCTCCCTCCCGGTAACTTACTGCCCGGATCTTCCGGGTGATCCGCAGCGTATACTCGCGCCGTCCACCAGGTCCCGTGCGGGACTTTACCGCCTCCCATTTCAGGCCCGTATCGGCATAGAGTTGCACCCAGCTGAGCCGCCGCAACTTCCGCAACGCGACCAGTACTGCTTGCGCTTCTTCTATTGGCAGATCCAACCAACCGTGGAGAAATGTTGGCTGGGATAGTTCAACTTGCACGCCGCTTGGTCTTCTTTGCGTGATGCGCTTTCAGCATCCGCTCCATTTCATCGAGGTCCGTCTCAACGGGCTTATGCGTCATCGCCCACTCCCACGCCCGGTCCAGTTGCGCCTTCACTTCCGGGGTGTGCAGCCACAGTTCGTTATCCGGAATCACTTGGGCGGTCTTGATCACCCAGACGCCCTCTTCAGGTTGGTCGATGGTCACGGTCCGTCCGGCATACTGCTTGCCCAATGAGATCTGTCCGCTTGCGCCAATGGTCTTTACGTCGCCCATGGCTGCATCCTAGCATGAAAGCGACAAAACCATGCCGCATGAAGGCATGATCCGTCCTTACGCCAGCTTGATCTTGCGAACCGCCATCTGGTTGGCTTCCCAGTAGGTCTTCTTCAGTGCGATCGCGTCATCGGAAGCGGCTGGCTGCACTTTGCCTTTGGCGTTGGTGGCGCGGGAGGTGACGGTGTGTTCGCCCGGCGTTGGGGCGGGCCATTCGAGCGACCAGAAGCGCCAGGTGTAAGGCTCCTTGTGGCTCTCGTCCAGCTTGGCCTGCAGCCACTCGCCCGAGTCGATCTTCACATCCACGCGCTTGATCGGTGTCCCATCGTCCCAGGCAGCACCCTGGATGACCAGCTTGCCATCGGCGCGCTTGACCACGCGGCTGGGGACGGATTTAAGATTCATCCGGCCGACGGAAGTCTCGCGCCAGATGGTTTCCGTGCCACGCTTTTCGCCGCGGATGGTGACGTAGTCGCGGCCCATGAAGCGGCCCAGGTACTTGCGGTCGTGCAGCTCGATCCGGTTCAGCCACTTCACCCAGGCCACGCCGTACTGGCCGGGCACGATCAACCGGATCGGAGCGCCGTGCTTGTCGTTCAATGCCTGCCCGTTCATCTCGTAGCAGAGCAGTACGTCGTTCGACATCGCTTCGGCCACCGGCAGGCTGCGCGCAAAGTTCTGCTTGTAGTCCGCACCCCGGATCTTTTCCGTACCGGTGTCGGCCGCAAAGAAGACCGCTTCCACGGCCTCCGGCGCGACCTTAGCCTCTTTCAACAGGCCCGACAGCGGCGTGCCTTTCCATTTGGCATTGCCGATCAACCCGCCCGTAGGGCCGTTGCCGGAGCACTCCATGGTGGCGACGTACTCGCGCGACGGGCGCTTCTTCAGCTCATCGAGCGTCACCGACATGGGCTTACCCACCAAGCCGCCTAATTCCAGTTTCCAATCAGCCAGCTTCACTTCCGGGAAGCCGTAGTGGCCCACAAAGAAGAATTGATCCTGCGGGGTCATCCATTCCGAGGTCTGCTCCCAAGGCAGGCGCGGCTTGGCCGGGTCAAACTTAGGGGTGTCTTCAAAGGCGATCACTTCCTCACCCGCCGCCAGGGCGGGGAAGGCGAAGTGCGGCAGGGCCGCCGCGGCTAGCGTGGCCGCACTCGCATTCAAGAATGACCGCCGGGCAAAGGCGCTAGAAGGTAGCTTTGTTGGCTGCACCAAGTTTCTCCTGAACCAAACTGAGGCGAGTATATCATTTGCGCCCGGCACCACCCTCCGGCGGAGCGGCTCTCATTGAGACCGGATGACGGCGGTTACAGGTCATGGAAACTGACCTCCCAGGAATCAGCCTCTGGGCCCTATCGATATGCCAATCGCGGACCGAAATGTCCAGAGAATGACGAAGACACTGTTGCTGGTTTCTCTATGCTGCGCCGCGGCCGCGAAAGACAAATTGCCTACCGGATTGACCCCCGGCGAGTGGGCGAATGTTCGCTCCACGCATGAACGTCACCGCCATGCCGCCCAAGCGGATGGTCCGGGGGTACTGAAGGCGCAAAACGTCAATCAGCAGTGGACCACTCGTTTTGACAGCCAGGGCTTTCTCGTCAAACCGGAGGCCGGCCGCTGGAGCTGGGGCCTGAGTCTGGCGAGCTATGGATTCAGCGGGCACGAACGGAGCGTCAGCCAGAAGGGTGCCTTGTCAAACGATTTGAACCGCATTCGCCTCGATCGAGGAGCCTTGGAAGAGTGGTGGCTCAATGACACGCGCGGCTTGGAGCACGGTTTCACCCTGCCCCAGCGCCCCAGCGGGAGCCCGGAAGCGGCTGACGGCAGCCCATTGCGGTTCACCATGGCGGTTCGCGGAACACTAACGGCACGCTTGAACCCGGACGGCCAATCGGCGTCGTTTGTCGATTCCGAGGGCACTTCCGTCATGAATTATGCGGGCTTAAAGGTCTGGGACCGCGATGGCCGCGTCTTGCCGTCGCGCATGGAGGCTGCCGATGGCACTCTCGCCTTGGTGGTGGATGAGCAGTCCGCGCACTACCCCATCACCATTGACCCGGTGGCACAGCAGGCATACATCAAAGCCTCCAACACCGATGTCAACGACCGATTCGGCTTTAAGGTCGCCATTTCGGGAGACACCATGGTGGTGACCGCGTATGGCGAAGCAAGCACGGCCACCGGCGTGAACGGTAATCAAACAATCAACACCGCCAGCAATGCTGGAGCGGCCTACGTCTTCGTGCGCAACGGCGGCACCTGGACGCAGCAGGCGTATCTGAAAGCCTCCAACGCAGAGGGCGGCGACTACTTCGGCTACAGTGTCTCCATCTCGGGCGACACGATTGTTATCGGAGCACCACCGGAAAGCGGAGCTGCCACCGGCATCAACGGTAATGCCGCCGACAATTCGCTGTATGGCGCCGGCGCGGCCTACGTCTTTGTGCGAACCGGCACCACCTGGACCCAGCAGGCCTATCTGAAGGCTCCAGTAACCGGCTCCGTCTACTACTTTGGGTATTCCGTCTACGTGTCCGGAGACACCGTTGTCGTCGGCTCCCCGGGTGAATCGAGCAACGCCACCGGCGTCAACGGCAACCCGAACAACACCTCTGCCTCAAGTTCTGGCGCGGCCTATGTCTTTGTGCGCAGCGGCACCACGTGGACGCAGCAGGCCTACTTGAAAGCCTCCAACTCGCGGTCCGGCGGATACTTCGGTCTGCCGGTGGCGATTGATGGGGACACGATCGTGGTTGGCTCACAGAACGAGAGCAGCAATGCCACCGGCGTGAATGGCAACCAGGCCGATACCAGTGCGTCCGGCTCCGGTGCGGCCTATGTTTTCGTCCGCAGTGGCACTACGTGGACGCAGCAGGCTTACCTGAAAGCCTCAAACACACGCAGCTCGGCCTTGTTTGGATACTCCGTCTCGGTCTCCGGCGACACGGTGGCTATCGGGTCACGCTCTGAAACGAGTAACGCCACCGGGGTGAATGGCAATCAGGCCAATACCAGTGCCTCCGGCGCCGGTGCCGCCTATGTGTTTGTGCGCAGTGGTACGACGTGGACCCAGCAGGCCTACGTAAAGGCGTCGAACACCTTCGCGAGCGACGCTTTCGGCGAAGACGTGGCCGTGTCGGGTGATTTTCTGGCGGTCGGGGCTATCGGTGAGGACAGCAACGCGACCGGAGTGGACGGCCTGCAAACCACCCGGACAAGTAGCAATTCAGGTGCCGTGTACCTTTACCTCCGCAGTGGCACAACCTGGTCCCAGCTGAACTACCTGAAGGCCTCCAATAGCCGTTCTAGCGCGAATTTTGGTTACCCGGCCATTTCCGGCAGCACGCTGGTTGTCGGTGCGCCTGGGGACTCAAGCAACGCCACCGGCGTGGGCGGCGACCAGACGAATACGAGCGCCTCATTCTCCGGCGCCGCGTATGTCTTCGAGTTGGTGGCCCCGAACCCGGTCGGACCACTGGAGCTTTCGCCCGCGATGGTTTCGATGACTTGCGTTAGCGGACGCTCCGCGCCTTCGGCTAATCTGTGGGTCAATCAGGGCGGCTACACGCTGGTGCCGCAAATGCCATGGTTGACGCTAGCCCAGTCTCGTGTTTTCAGCGCCGGGAGCTTCACGCTTCGCCTGGCGAACTGCGCCCTCCCGGCCGGCCAATACTCCAGCATGCTTTCGTTCAACAGCAACTCGACCGAAGCCGGCACAGTTCTGGTCCAGCTGACCGTCGTCAATCCTCCCGAACTGTTCTCGACGCCGGGCCGGCTTGACTTCAGCCGCGAAGTCGGTGCGCCGGAGCCTCTGGCCCAGAAGCTGTGGATTGTGGCCCGGAACTTGAACGTTGGCTATACCCTCGCCAGCGCTTCGCCTTGGCTAGAGATCGTCAACGTGGGCAACCAAACTCCGCAGCAGATCGAGGTGCGCCTGAAGCAACCGCCGACGGAAGTGGGCGTTTACCAGGCGGAGATCGTGGTGACCTCCTCGGAGGTGGTGACTCCGCTCCGCATCCCGGTGACGTACACGGTCTCACCGGTTACGCCCAAAGTCAGCGGTGGGGTGTTTGACTTCCTCACCCTGACCAACGGCACGGTTGGCCGCGGCAGCCTAGCCACCGTCTACGGGCAGAACCTCGCCGACCGCCGCAATCTGATCTCCTCCACGCCCTATCCAATGGTGCTGGATGGCGTGGTGGTGAAGGTGAACGGGACCCCGTGCCCCACGCTCTACACTGACCCTGGCCAGCTGGCTTTCCAGATTCCATCTGATATCACCACCGGCACAGCGAAGTTAGTCGTGGAGCGCAACGGTGTCGCCAGCGAAGAAGTGCCCTTCGTAGTCCAGTAGCTTGAAGCAGCCCGGCCAGGCTGAGCCGAGCGTTACTTCTTGCGCTTGGCTTTCCAGGGGGCCGTGGCTGGGCCGCCCATGAAGTCGGTGGTTGTCGTGCCTTCCATGCTGTCGCCGGTCACTTTGGCGGTCATGGCGTAGGTGGCGGCGCCGCCTTCTGGGCGGTCTCGTTTGACGGTCATCTTCAGCACGCCGTTCTCGAAGCTGCCTTGCGAGATAGTCAGCTTGCGGCCACCGAAGTCGAAGGTGCCGGTGACGGTGGTGCCTTCCAGCTTGAGGTTCATCAGCGCCGGAGTGTCGCCGTTGGGTCCCCCGGACATGACGTAGTTCCAGTCGCCGGAAACATCGTCCGCTGCCCAGGCAGCCACGATCAGGGTGAGAGCGAGAAAAATTGACCTCATGGGAACAAGACTAGCCCGTTCGGCGATCATTGTCATGTGCGCCGACTGAAGCCTGTTATTCTGCTGCTCTGCTTTGCCCCGCTGGCGTGGCTCGTCTGGCGTTGGACCCACAACCAGCTGGGTTTCAACCGCATCGAAACCGTGGCCCGGTTTACCGGCGATTGGACGATCCGGTTTCTGCTGGCCTCGCTCGCGATCACGCCCTTGCGGCACTTGATGCCCGGGTGGACTTGGCTGCTTGAGTACCGGAGGCCGCTGGGGTTGTTTGCGTTCTTTTACGGCACGCTCCACTTTGCCCACTACCTGGCGCTGGACAAGCTGTGGGAGTGGAGCGAAGTTTGGACAGACTTTACGCTCCGCCGCTTCTTCATCGCCGGTTTGCTGGGCTGGGCGGCGATGATCCCTCTGGCGGCGACGTCCTTCAACAAAGCCATCCAATGGCTGGGCGGCAAGAACTGGCAGCGCCTGCACCGGCTGGCTTATTTCAGCGCGTTGGCGGGCGTGGCGCACTTCTACTGGCAGGGCAAGGCCGCGATGCTGGATCCCGTGATCTACGCCGTGATCTTCTTCGTGCTGATGGGGTACCGGGTGTGGCTGTGGATGCAGAAGCGACGCCACAAAGCCGCGCGTCTGAAGGCTCGACCGGCGTAAGGCGCTAGGCCAAGCGCAGGCCAGCGTGTTTCGAGAAACCTGAGAAGTCCCGGTCCATCGTCAACAGCGGGACATTGTGGTCAATGCAAAGCTGCGCGATCAGCGTGTCGAGTAGTTTTGGCCGAAGTCCATGCTGATAAAGCAGCAGCCGCGTCTTCCCTGCGCGATGCCAATAGCCAGTATCGAGCGGCAACAGAGCTAGTCGCAGCAAGTCCGCTTCGTGCTGAACAGGGAACAGTGGCGAACTGAGCAGTTCCGAAATCACGGGCGGAGCGATCACTACCTGGTCGGCTTGCAAGCCCGCAGCCAGTAGTTCCGTCTCGCGGTACCGGTCTCCGGCCCAGAACCGGATCCAACAATTAGTGTCCGCGCAGATCATTTTTGGCGGCTACTCGTCGCGATCCTGACGCAGTTCGTCTACGTCGATCGCCAGCTTCAGCTTGCCTCGCAAGCCAAGCAACCGCTGAGAAGCCAAGTGACGGGACATCATCTCGAGACCCTGGCGCAGGGTGGGTGTGACGCCTTCGCCCGTGAGTTCCATGGCGCGGTCCAGCAGATCAGCAGGTAACAGCGCCGTCACCTTACGCAGATCAGCAGCTTCCTTCATGCCTCCAGAATACCGTATGGACGATATGGCGTCCTATGCCAGCTTTTTGGCTGGCCACCAAGTCCATTCTGTCGCGGCTCGGCGCGCGACAGCTCTCTAATTCACCCATCCTAGGCGCGACTATGCCAGCTTCTTGGCCAGCATCTCATTCACCGTCCCAGGATTTGCTTGGCCCTTGGAGAGCTTCATCACCTGACCCACCAGGAAGCCCGCGACGGCGGTTTTGCCGCTCTTGTACTGTTCCACCTGTTTGGGGTTGGCGGCGAGAACTTCATCGATGATCTTTTCGATGGCGCCCGTGTCCGAGATCTGTTTCAGGCCGTCGCGCTCCATGATGACGGACGGGCGCGTGCCTTCGGCGAACATCTTGACGAAGATCTCCTTGGCCAGCTTGCCGGAGATTTCGCCGCGCTTGATGAGGGTGGCCAGTTCGCCCATGTGCTCCGGCGGGACCGGAGATTCAGCGATCTCTTTGCCTTCGCCCTTCAGCGCGCCCATCAGGTCGCCCATGACGAAGTTGGCGGTGCCTTTGGGGTCCTCCGACGCCTTGGCCGCCTGCTCGTAGTAGTCCGACATGTCGCGCGTGGCGGTCAACACTTGGGCGTCGTACTCGCGCAGGCCATAGTCGTTGATGAAGCGCGCACGGCGATCAAACGGCAGCTCCGGCAGTTCGGACCGCAACTGCTCCCGCCACTTTTCGCTGACGCGGACGGGAACCAAGTCCGGCTCCGGGAAGTAGCGGTAGTCGTGCGCCTGCTCCTTGGAGCGCATGCCCACGGTTTCGCCCGATTCGGTGTCGTAGAGGCGAGTTTCCTGGTGGATCTTGCCGCCCGCTTCAACAATGGCCACTTGCCGCGCCACTTCGAACTCCACCGCCAGCTTCAGGAAGCGGAACGAGTTGAGGTTCTTCACTTCGGCGCGCGTGCCCAACTTCTCGGCGCCCTTCAACCGCACGCTGACGTTGGCGTCGGCGCGCAGGTGGCCCTTCTCCATGTCGCAGGTTGAGGCATTGATGTACTGCATCACCTGCTTCAGCTCCGTCAGGTAGGCGACGGCTTCGTCGGAGGAGCGCATGTCCGGTTCACTGACGATCTCGGCCAGCGGCGTGCCGCTGCGGTTCAGGTCGATGTAGGTGTAGCGGTCCATGTCCTTGAAGCTGCCGTCGTGCAAGCTCTTGCCGGCGTCGTCTTCCAGGTGCAGGCGCGTGATGCCGACCCGCTTCTTGTAGGCGGGCTCGCCTTCGGGCGTTACCGTGATGTCCAGAAAGCCATGCTCGGCCAGCGGCTGGTCGAACTGCGAGATCTGATAGCCCTTCGGCAGGTCCGGGTAGAAGTAGTTCTTGCGGGCCATGCGCGAAAAGGCGTTTACATTGCAGTGCAGCGACATCGCCGCCTGTGAGCCCAGTTCTACGGCCCGCCGGTTCATCACGGGAAGCGCTCCGGGCAGCCCCAGGCAGACCGGGCAGACGTTGGTGTTCGGCGGCGCGCCAAAGCTCGTCGGGCAGGAGCAGAAGATCTTGGTATTGGTCGCCAGCTGCACGTGCACTTCCAGACCAATCACCACCTCATACTTGGCGATGACGTCGGGCGCGGCCAGCTCAATTGTCGAAGAAGCCATTGCCCCTTATTGTAAGGGGATTGCACGGGGCTGGCGCTCCGGGCGTGCCTGCCCCGCAACTGAACCGGGCCCCATGGGCTACTTCCGCTTCGATAGCAGCCACTCCAGTACTCCGGCTAAGCCGAAGAAAAGTAGAGCCCAGGCCCAGTTGTAGGGAACTGTGCTGAGCTGGAAGATGCCGACGGGCAATACCCAGCCGATCAGCCAGACAATCAATGCGCCCAGGCCCGCCACCAGCAGCACATGGCGCGCCACCAGTTTTCCGAAACCCGTTACCAGCGCCAGCACCGACAGAATCAAGCTGCCGACCAGTGAGAGGAAGCCCACCAGTTTGCCCACGACGCCGTTTTGAGGACCCAATTCGCCCAGCATCGCGGAGAAGATGCGCAGTGCGCGGCCCAGGTACTGCAACTGCTCCTTAGGCGAGGGGCCGTCGGGCGTGCGGTAGTAGGTGGTCATGAAGCGTTCCAGCGCGGGCGGTGTGAGCCGCTGTTTCAAGACCTCGGCCAAGGGGTCGGGATCAGCGGAGGTCATCAGGTCCACCAGTGCTCTGCGCGACAGCTCGGCATCGCCATGGAACTGCTCGCGGAGCCAGGCGGCAATGGCGCGCAGGAACATGTCTTCGGGCTGCTCGGCGAGAATGGTCTGCCGCAGTTCGCTCAGCAGGCGGTTGCGCTGCTCGCGGTCCCGCGGATCGGGCAGCAGCGCGCACAGGATGCGCTCCGCCCCATCCAAACGGCCCCACAGAATATCGTTCTCGCGCCAGCGTTTCGACAGGAATCCGGCAAAGGCTCCCAGCCCGATGCCCGCCAGTTTCTGATCCCGCATGTCGGAGACCGCAGCCGGATACAGCGTGGCTTCCGCCGGGCCGATTCGGAAGGCCTGGACTTGAGCAGCTTCATCCGCGCCGGTGCCGCGCATGATGGGATAAAGAATCGCGTCGCGGCAGGGGAACTTCAGGTACTCAGTCCGCAGATGCTCCCGGTAGTCTGAGCCCAAGCCGGGCCCCGGCGCGTCCAGGGCGGTAAAAATCGAGGAGCGGACCTTGGCGAACTCCGCCGCCAGCACTGCCTCAATCGCTTTGGCCACTTCATCGACGATATCGGAGCCCATCTGCCCAAAGACCTCGCGCGCGACCTGTTTCTGCGCCGCCCCCGCGGCCATCACGGTGCGCAAGCCTTCGCGGGTGAGTCGCTGGCCCAGCCGATCCAGGGCATCGATCACGGGCTGACTTTCCTTCAGTTGCTCGTTCAAGTGGCTGATGCGGGCAAAGCTGCGGCGCACGGCCAGTTGGACCTGCAACAGGTCGTCCATCGCATCGCGCCGCTGGCGGAGCAGGCAATCAATCTCCATGCGAATGTGATTCAGACGGCGCAAGCGGAAGTCGGCGTCGAAGCTCACCAGCATTTCGTTCTCACTGCGCTGGCCCGCCTCGGGCTGGGCGGCATAGCGGCTATCGCGCCAGATTTCCACCAGCCGCCGGATCGCGATCACTTCGTGGGATTCTTCGTTGAACGGCAACAGGGCCGCCACCAACTTGGCAATCTGCCGGGTGGTGTCGATGACGCGAAGGTGGTGGTAGGGCCGGTAGGTGGGGCCGAAGCGCTCCACCAGTTCATCCAGCGTCAGGGACGAGAAGTTGGCGGGGATCGTGGTGGCCAGGCAGCTATGCAGCGGACCGATGCGCTCCATTAGATCCCGCACTTCGATCAGGACCTGGTTGCGCGCCTGGATGCGCTCCAGATCTTCGCGGATTGTTTCGTAGCGCGGCAGGGCCATGGCCGCATCAATCAGATTGTCGACCAGCGAGACATCCGGCAGCGGCCCCAGCGCAGTCTTCTGGTCAGAGTATTCGGGAAAGGGATCCAGGATCAGCAGGCGCCGTTCCACCGGAATGGTGGCATCACGACGGGCGATGGTTTCGATGGGGTAACTGAAAGGCCGGTTGTCCAGATAGCCACCGTCGGCAAAGGGCCGGGTTTTGGTGCGGTCCCAGGGCTCATTCAACTGCTCGTAGCGCTTGAAGAACTTGCGGAAGATGTGGGAATCGAGGTTGGCATCCAGGCGCACGCGCCGGACATGTTCCAGCTTCATGGGCTCAAACGCCGCTGGGAACGATGAGGTGCAGCGGGCCGCGAAACCCAGCATGGGGTTAAAGTCCGCCGTAAAGTCGTTGGTCGAGATCCGGTCGCGCAGGTCAGCCACGTTGGCCGCCTCGGTCCGGAAATGGAACACCATCTTGTGGATGCGCTCCTCCGGCGCGGAATCGGCCAACTGCACTGGCTTGTAGAGGCCATGCAGATCAGTGGCCGTCACAAAAAGATCGATCTCATCGGCCATCGGCGCATAGCCGGAGCGCGGTGTCTGGTCCATCGCATCCAGTGCCTCGCACAGCTTGCCGTACATGCGCTGGCTGTTGAGCAAAGAGGTGGGCGGGTCATCGGAGTCATACTTTTTGCGCTCCGAACCCGCGTCATTCATCAGTTTGCCGATGTCGCCTTCGACCTTCCACATGGTGGCCAGGGCATCCATATTCTGCGCGCCCAGGGTGAGCGCCTTGGCCAGAAACACCGCATTGATGCCACCGGCCGAGGTGCCCGACAAGATGTCCACCACCACGCGGGATCGCACCGGCCCCGCCGTTTCCTCGGTCTGCTGTTGATCGGGCGACAATGCGCCCGGCACCCTGTCCAGGTGCAGCAGGCGTCCTACTTTGCGGTAGATGAGCTCCGTGCCGCTCAGTTGCGCATCCGGGATCAAGGACGTGGCGCGCACCACCCGCAGCAGCTCCTGCGCGATCCCGTTCATGTAGATCGCCAGCGAAACACCGCCATACATGACGATGGCGAAACGAATCTCTTGCTCGGGTCCTTGGGGCATGGTCTGACGATTGTACTCTCGTTGCCGGATGAATGCTTATCGCGGTTTTTCAATTGTTCGATCGGGCGCTTTTCTTATTCAAGAGACGCCTCAGGAGTTAAGTACAATACCTAAAATTGACCTATGGATGAAGAATCGAGCCTGTTAATTGTGTGCCTAGGCATTGTCCTAGTGATTGTCGTTGCGCGCCTAGTGATGACAATTCGAAGACTTGCTGTTGCCGAGCAACGCGAAGCATCCGCACTAAAGCAGCTGGCGGATCAAGCGGCCGCCTACAAAGCAGAGGAGTTGAACTGGAAAGGGCAAATTGCATCCCTTGAGCGTGACGTTGCCCAGCTCGCGAAATGGCAAAGCGTCATTGATGCGGATGTCAGGGCTGCAGACATTCTCAAAGCTGCAGAAGCGTCTGCTAGTCGCGCAAGAGCGGAAGCCGAGACCTTTCAGGCGAGAGCTAAATCAGAAGTGGAGACGCTAACCGAAACGGCCCGCCAGGAAGCGAAGGGCATTCGAGAGACCGCTCGTAACCTTTTGGATAACGCAACGGTACAGGCGGCGACCATCGTAGATGCTGCTCGAAAACAGGCGGAGGAGATTGCCGGGCAGGCTTACCAAGCGATGAAGAATGCGGGGCTGTTTCAGGAAACGGTCACCGCAATGAAGAACATCATTGAGGGGTATGGTGACCGGTATTTGGTCCCCGAACGAAGCTTGCTCGATGATCTCGCGGAAGAATTCAGCTACGCAGATGCCGGACTTGAGCTCAAGCGGGCGCGCGAGCGGACCAAGTCGATGATCCGAAACCAGACCGCAGCCACCTGTGATTATGTGGAAGAACAACGGCGCACTACGGCGATCAACTTTGTCGTGGATGCCTTCAATGGCAAAGTGGATTCTATCTTGTCGCGCCTGCGTAGTGACAACGTGGGTACGCTCGAGCGGGAAATTCGCGATGCGTTTAGCATAGTGAACTTCCACGGCAAGGCTTTTCGAAGTGCGCGCATCCAGGAGGCGTTTCTGGCCTCCCGGTTGGCAGAGCTCCGTTGGGGCTCTGCGGCCCAACAACTGAAGGACGCAGAGCGGGAAGAACAGCGCCGCATCAAGGAACAGATTCGAGAGGAGGATCGCGCGCGGCGGGAGTACGAGCGCGCCATTCGTGAAGCGGCAAAGGATGAGGAGCTGTTACGCAAAGCGGTCGAAAAGGTGCGCCTGCAGGTTGAGCAAGCAAACGAGGCCGAGCGCTCAAAGTTTGAAGCTCAATTGCGCGACCTGGGCGAGCGACTAAAGGTCGCTGAGGAGCGAGGTCAGCGAGCGATGTCCATGGCTCAGCAAACGCGCCGGGGGCATGTCTACATCATCTCCAATGTTGGCTCATTCGGCGAGAACGTTTATAAGATTGGTCTAACCAGAAGGCTGGAGCCGTTGGATCGCATCCGGGAGCTAGGTGATTCAAGTGTTCCATTCGAATTTGATGTTCATGCACTGATCTTCAGTGAGGACGCCCCATCGCTGGAGCGGCAGCTACACAAGCATTTTGTGATGACGCAGGTGAACAAAGTGAACTATCGAAAAGAGTTCTTTAGACTCGATATCAAGTCCATCAGGCATGAAGTCGAACAACTTGGCCTAGAAACGGCGAAGTGGACCATGACGGCTTTGGCCCGCGAGTACAGGGAAACGCTTGCCATCGAGAAAACCCTTGAAGAGAACCCCAGCTTGCGCGAGGCATGGGCTAACCGACAGCTCAACCTGGAAGCGACGTTTGAGGCAGCTGAGGATGAGCACGCTGCGGTGACCGAGTAGCTTGTTCCACCAGTTGGGGCTTGTTGCCCACCGTGCGTGACATGGCTTGACGCGGATTCTTTTCGCGTACTTGGATGCTCCAGACGTATCCTAATTCTATGACCAGATTCCGCCATGTGGGCGTTGTCGCGATTGGACTGTACACTTTCTCGCTGCTGGCGCAGGAGCAAGCTTCCAGTGGCTTGAAGTTGCAGGCGGCCCGGCCCATGGTGTCGCAGCCGGAGCGGTCGCCTAAGGCGATGGTGGCCTCGGTGAACCCGCTGGCTACCGAAGCGGCCATTCAGATCATGAAGAAGGGCGGCAATGCCGTGGATGCGGCGGTGGCGATCGCGTTTGTGCTGGCCGTCGTGCATCCGGAAGCGGGCAACATGGGCGGCAGCGGCTACATGATGGTCCGCATGGCCGATGGGCGGACGCTGGTGGTGAATTACGGCACCAATTCGCCCGGTGCGGTGAAGCCGGGCATCTTCAAGACCGCGCAGGAGGCGACGGTGGGGCACCGGTCGATTACGGTGCCGGGCACGCCCGCCGGCATGGGTCTAGCGCACTCCAAGTTAGGCAAGCTGAAGTGGGCGGAGGTGCTGGAACCGGCCCGCAAGCTGGCCAAGGACGGGCACATCGCTTCGCAGCGGCTGGAGCTGATCTTGAAGCTGGAAGTGCCGGTGATGAAGAAGTATCCGGACTCCGCCAAGATCTTTCTGCATGGCACGGATCAACCGATCAAGCAGGGTGAACTGGTCATCCAGCGCGAACTGGGCGAAACGCTGGGGCGCATGCAGAAGAAGGGCTGGCAGGAGTTCTACACGGGCGAGACGGGCCGTCTGATCGCGGCTGATGTGGCGGCCAATGGCGGTCTGCTGGCGGCGGAAGATCTGAAGAACTATCAGGCCAAGGAAGTGGAGCCGATCAAGCTGAACTATCACGGGTCCCCCGTACTGGTGACACCGCCCAGTTCCACCGGTGGCCCCGCGCTGGCGGTGATGTTGAATGTGCTGGACCAGTTCGACGTGAAACTGGGCATGGAAGGCAGTTCCGCCGTGCGGCACTTGCAGGCGGAAGCCATGCGGCGCGGCTTCGCGGCTCGCCAGGGGCTTCAAGCTGGTGACCTGACGTTTGAGAAGATGGTCAGCCGTCAGTTCGCTGTCGATCTGGCGTCCAGCATCAAGCTGGACAAAGCGTCTCCCTTGCCCCGCCTGAGTACTGCTCCGTCGGGCCTGCAGGAATCGCCCGACACCACGCACTTTACCGTCGCGGACCCCTTTGGCAATGTCGTCACCAATACCTATACGCTGAGCGGCTTTTTCGGCTCACAGGTGGTGATCAAAGGCACGGGCGTCCTGATGAACAACCACATGACGTTCTTCACCGGGCCGAAAGCTGCGGGCAATCAGCGCGCGGGTTCCACCATGACGCCCACCATGCTGCTGCGGCCGGATGGTTCGCCTTGGGTGGCCTTTGGGACTCCGGGCGCGCTCACCATCCCTTCCACACTGATGCAGATCGTGATGAACCTGGTGGACTTCAAGATGTCGTTGCGCGACGCGGTGGAGTTCCCCCGCATCCACTTCGCCGGCGGGGCGACGGGCATTGACTCTGAGCCTGCGGCGCTGGTGTTCGATGTGGCGGAAAAGCTCCGCGCAATGGGCCACAAACTAAACCCCGCGCTGCGGTCGCAGGGCGATGTGAATGCGGTGCTGCTGGAAGAAAAAGACGGCTGGAAGCAAGGCTGGTCTGATGGGCGGCGGGGCGGGATGGTGAAGGGCTACTGAAGAAAGGTCTTCAGTAGCTCAGCGATACCCAGCCGCCGCGCCCAGCTTTCCAGATATACGCGATCAAGCCCACGGTTGGCATTGATGATGCCCTCGATGTCGTGACGCTGCCTCTCGGATCCACCGCCTTGCTGAAGCCAAGAAAGCTTGGCTAGCAGAATGTCTTCGGCTGACGTGACCGGGCAGGAGACGGTGCTGCCTTCTAGCGTCAGCGGCACGAGCGTGGCCCTCTCCAATTGCGTGTGATGGAACTCAGTGGCGGCGGGGAAGATGTCGAACTTGTAGCTTTGCGGAATGTAGATCACATTGAACGAACGTCCGCGACGGATTGCGTCCTGGATCGTCTCGGCATCGGCGTACCAATCCGGGCCGAGTTGCGTGACAAATGCCTCTGCTCGCGAGCCCGCCATTGAGGCCACTAAGTCAATATCCGCCGTGAACCGCGGCATGCCGCGAGCAGAGGAGGCAACCGAGCCACCGATCGCCACCGGGATGCGCAGTTCAGCGAATGCTTCCAGCAGTAGTTTCAGCCCCGTAGCGACTGTCACGTTCCGCCTTTCCCGCTGCGGCCAACGCCCGGCCCATGTCGATCATCTCAATGGTGCGGCGCAGACGTTGCTCAGGTGTCAGTTGGCGAATCAAGCTCAAGTAGAACTGCCACGTCTTCTCGTCGGTGTCGGCGGGGCGGGTCATGCCTCTACGGTATCACCCGCGACTGTCCGCCTACTAGCTCCGCAACCCAGCCAGCGCCTGCTCCACTTCAGCCTGCACGGCAGGGCTGAGCGGTACGCGCGGCAGCCGGGGCGGGCCGCCGTAGTAGCCGGTGAGTTCCATGGCGTACTTCAGGGCTGGGAGGCCGTGACGGGCGATTACTTGCTCGGCTGGGGCCAGGCGCGCGCGCCAGTCATCAGCCGCTTCCGGTTCGCGTGTCCGCGTCGCTTCATAGACGGTGATGTAGGCGTAGGGCAGGGCGTTGGCGAGCGGCGGAAGGATCGCCGGTGGCGGCTGAATGTTGGGGTGTCCGGTGACATCAGCCAGCACCGGTACGTCCACCCGATCAGCCACGGTGCGGCAGTACAGGTCGTGTTCAGAGCCGGTCCAGGGAGAATTGAGCAGGATGGCTTGCGCGCCGCGGGTGATCAGGTCGTGCGCCAGCGCGACCGCCTCACGGACACCAGCGCGGCTGACGGCCGCCACTTTGATCTTTGCCGCATCGGCCCCTTGGGCCACCAGATGGAACAGCTCCAACGACTCTTCCCAGGTCAGCGTCTCGGCTTCCCCCGTGAGTGAACCCACCACCAGGCCGGCCACGGAAGTCAGATTCAGACGTGCGACGTTATGCGCCACTTTGGCGCGGTAAAGTTCGCCTTCAAAGGTAAAGGGGGTCGTGAGCGGAACCCAGACCCCCTGTAGGTTTAACAAGTGATTTTCACCCTAGGGCGAAAGCCGGCTTTTAGCCAACCTTCACAAACGTGAACAGCGCGAGGGACTCGATGAACGCCAAGCCCAGCAGCAACAGGATGCGGATGGCACCGGCGGCGCCGGGGTTGCGGGCAATGCCCTCAGCGGCAGAGGCGATCGCCTTGCCCTGGCCCAGGCCGCACATGCCGGAAGCGATCGCCATGGCGAACGCCGGAACCAGCAGGCCGCTACCGGAATTGCTGCCGCCCGGGGTCTGGGCGAAGATCGGAGCCGCCACCATCATCAGTGCGGCCAACATCAACAAAGACTTCATTTTCATATCTACTTCTCCTTCACTAAAAATTACCGTCCCAGGGGTGGTTCCCGTGGTGCGTGGGGACGCCCAGGGCTCACTTGGAAACAGCTGCGATTAAGCCGGACTACTCAAAACAATTAATGCTCTTCGTGCTCGACCGCCGCGCCCACGTACGCCATCGTCAGCACCATAAAGATAAACGCCTGCAGGAAGCTGACAAAGGTGTGGAGCCCCATGAAGACGACGCCCGATACCGAGATCAGCGCCATGAAGCCCATCGTCACCTGCTCACCGGCGAACATATTGGCAAACAGACGGATGGTCAGCGACATCGGCCGGATAAAGTGGCTGATGATTTCCAGCGGGAACATGAACCAGCTCAACCACCACACCGGACCCGCAAAGTGCTTCATGTACGTGATCGGACCTTGCACCTTGAAGCCCCAGTAGTTGTAGTAGAGGAACGTCGCTACCGCGCAGCCCAGCGGAACCATCGGGAACATCGTGGGGGATTCAAACGCCGGGATCAGGCCGATCAGGTTCATCATCAGGATGAACAGGAACACGGTAGCCGTGTAGACCACGTGCTTGGGTCCATCATGATGGCCGATGACGTCCGTCGCCTGGCCCTTGATCATGTTGTAGAACGCTTCAAACGTGTGTTGCAAGCTGCCCGGCTTGTCCATCGACAGACCGGCGCGCACCAGCGCCGCCAAGGCCATGATGAACAGCGCCACCAGAATCTGCGTGGCCATCCAATCGGCCCAGGGCTTCAGCGGATCGTGGGCGTGACGTCCCACCAGTTCGAGGGCGGCGTTCGCGGGCCCCGCGAGAAATTGGTTCAGCAGTTGCGTGAACCAGGATTCATGATGACCGTGCATAGAGGAGTTCGTAGAGAGCGACTAAAGTGATGGCCGCAACGGGCGTGGCAATCCCCAACGCAAGTGCCGTGCGGTGCACCTGATAAGTATTCAGAATAACATAGAGCACCCAGCCGGCCAGCATCAGGCGCACCGAGATCAGGACGAAAGAGAGCGGATTAGGCCGGTCCCCACCCAGCGCCGCGACAAAGCGATGGAGCACCCAGAAGCTGGCCGCAGCAATCAACGCCCCGGCGACAAAGCCGAGTGCTCCTTTGCGGCCCAGCAGGGCCGCAGTGGCGGAGGTACCAGTCAGCGCGAGCCCGGCTTGGGTCCAGACGATCCGTTTGAGGGTCATTTTGTTCTGTTCAGTCGGCGCAAACTCGTCGGCGAGGCCTGGCCTTGATTCCGAAGGATTCTAGTCTGCTTGATCACGCCGGGACATACCGCTCGACGTCGATTTCGTAGGCATGCTCCCGCGTTCGAGCCACGTCGTAGGCCAGTTGCATGCGGAGCAGATGGTGCATGTCCGGACCAAATGCTTTTTCGATGCGGAGGGCCATTTCCGGAGTCAATGAAGCCTTGCCGCGGAGAAGGTCGGAGAGCGTCGCCCGGCGCACTTTCAGAATCACCGCCGCTTTCGAGACGTTCAGTTCGAGCGCGTCCAGGATTTCGGTTCTGATCAAATCGCCCGGATGGGGCGGATTCTTCATGGGCATCGTAGGACTCCTAATGGTAATCCAACAGGTCGATATCGCCGGCGGTATTGGTTTCAGGGTCGTAGAGGAAGATTAACCGCCAGTTACCCGTCACGGTGAGGCTCCAAAATCCTTGAAGCGCACCCTTGAGCGGATGGAGCCGCCATCCCGGAAACCGGCTCAGCTGCTCAACCCCTTCGGCGGTTTCGAGCGCGAGTAGCAGCTTCCGGAGCTTGTCGGCCATTGCCGGCGGCACACCTTTCGCACTGTCTTCCTCATAAAGCTGCCGCAGCCCTTTATGGCGAAAACGAACCAGCCTCATGGCACCCCGCAAACACCATCATGTACGGCTATACCGTACGATGTCAAGATTTTCAAAAACTACTTCCGCTCAATCCGCTCCGCCTGCCGCAATACTTCGTAGAGACCCCCAGCGAAGCCCGCCATCATGCCGATCACTGAGCCGTAGCGGGTGTGGTACGTCTGGTCCGCCCAGTCGCCAATCCACCAGCAGACCCACATCGCCGCCGGGATGACAAAAACCAGGCCCATGTAGGCTCCGGCTTTGGCCATCGGGGACTTGTTGGGCGGCCGCTCGTCGGCCATTTAGCCCACCCGATAGAGACGCCGCACCAGGCGGGGGTTGTTCGCTTCGGCGAGATTCTTGCAACCGGCCAAGGCCAGCGCCAGCTTGAACTCCGCCGCCAGCATCTCCAGCACGCGTTCCACGCCGGGTTGTCCAAACGCGCCCAAGCCCCACAGCGGGGCCCGGCCCACCAGCACCGCCTTGGCTCCGAGAGCAACGGCTTTCAAGATGTCGTTGCCGCGGCGGATGCCGCCGTCCATCAGCACCGGGACTCGCCCGCCTACGGCTTGCACCACATCGGGCAGCGCGTCGAGGGTCGACAGCACGCCGTCCAGTTGGCGCCCGCCATGGTTTGACACGACAATGCCGTCGGCTCCGCGCTGCACCGCCAGTTCCGCGTCTTCTGGCGCCATGATGCACTTGATCACCACGGGCAGCTTGCAGGAACCCTTGATCCATTCGATCTGCTCCCACGTCATCGAAGGCGTGTGCGGGTCCCACATGGCGGGCTTGGCCGGTTTGCGCGGCGGCAAGGGCGGGTCACCGGGTTTGGGTACGCCGGACTGCATGTAGCCGTAGTCGAACCGGTTGCGGTTGTTGCGGTCGCGATTGGACTGGTACTGGTTGTCGACCGTGATGGTGATCACTTTGCAGCCGCTGTCTTCGGTGCGCTTGGCGAAGCTTTGCGCGATGGCCTTGGTGCGGAAGCCGATGACGTTGGTCCACCAGTTCAGCGGTTCGCCATTGCGCAAGAGGCGCTCCGCACCGCCGCCGGAGATCATAACGGTCTTGGTCTTCACCGCCGCCTGGCCGACGATCTCATCGGCGTTGGGGATCACCAGGTTCTTGCCGCCGGTGGGGGCGATAAGGAATGGCGAAGGCAATGTCTGGCCGTAGAGCGCTTGAGAGGTATCGACTTGCGAGACGTCGCGCATGACGCGCGGCACCAGATAGACACGCTCGTAGGCGGCGATATTGGCGCGGAGCGTCTTCTCGTCCTCCACACCGCCGGCGATGAAGTCGTAGGCCAGCTTGTTCATCTTGCGCTGGGCGACGGCCTCGAACTCGTGGACATTGATGGGGCCATCAATGTTGTCGGGAATCTCCTGGGCGCGAACGGCCAAGGGGGATCCGGCGGCCCAGCCCATCAAGCGAATAGCATCTCGGCGATTCATCGCCCTGAGTATATCCCCGCGTGGACTCTAATCGGATATCAGCAAACTGCCGACTATTGCTTCGATGGCATCCACAGCGGCAAAACCCCAACTCAGCGTCCGGCAACAGCAAGGCAAGCGGACTCGCAACAAACTAGTCGGCTCAGCCATTGAGCTGTTCTCCCAGCAAGGCATCAGCGAGACCACGGTTGGCCAGATCGCCGCCCATGCGGCGGTGGGCAAGGGGACGGTCTATCACCACTTTGAGGCCAAGGAAGATATGGTGGTGGCCTTTATGGCGGATCTCGAAGGCCGGCTGCGCGAGAAGCTGCGCCGGTTTGCCCAGATCGAGGCGGACCTGGAAACAGTGCTGGTCTGGTACACGCGCCAGCGGCTGCGGCTGATGCAACCCTACCGGAACTTTGTCCGCGCCGTGCTGGCCCGGACGTTTGCCGCCCAGCCTGGTGATCAAAACTGGGTGATCCAGGCCAACCGCGCGGCCACCGAAACGATTGAGGAGCTATTGATCCTGCTGGGCGAACGGGGCATGGTGCGGCTGGGGGCTGAACACGCCGATATGGTGCTGCAATTCCGGGTTCTTATGTCGGGAATTACCGCGCAATGGGCGGCGGACGGGACGGCCTCAGCGCAGGTAGAGCGGATCATTCAGCAGCAGATGCGCATGCTGGCGCGCGATTGGGCGGTTTAGCAATCCGCTCGCGAGCGGCTCGCTGCCCGGCCGTATTTCCCAGCAAATAGAACCGCATTTCCATCGGGCTCCCCACTCGTGATAATCTCTTCCGCCAGGGAGTACAAATTGATGCGGATAATCTTTTTGTTGGCGGCGATCACTGGTGCCATTTGGGCACAGGGCGAACGCGGCGGATTCAATGGCACGGTGACCGATAGTTCCGGTGCCGTCCTTCCGGGGGCCGATGTCCTGGTGATTGAGAGCCAAACGCGGGTTGAGACCCGCGCGCTCACCAATGATTCCGGCGTCTACCGGTTCCCGTATCTTCAGCCCGGCCTTTACAAGATCACCGTCACCAAAACCGGTTTCCGGCCCAGCGCGGTCAATGACATCACGTTGCGCGTGGCCCAGATCCTGACCGTCGACTTCAAGCTGGACGTCGGCCAGGTCACGGAGACGGTAGAAGTCACCGGCGCTCCGCCGCTGATCGAAACCGGAACTTCCGAGATCGGGCGTTACGTCTCAGAGAAAGAGTTCGACACTTGGCCCGTGGCCGTGGGCGATGGCCGGCGGCAGATCCAGTCGTTCATTTTCCGCTCCCTGCCGGGCACGGTGGGTGGCGAATTCCGCGGCTCCATCAATGGCGGCCAGCCTTACTCGCACGAAATTCTGATTGACGGCATGGCGCTGGGGCGCTTTGATTTGCAGGGCGGCTCGAATAACGAGATGTCGCCCTCGGCCGAATCAGTCAGCGAGTTCAAGCTGCAAACCGGCACCATGGGCGCGCAGTATGGCGGCGGCCAGACGGCGGTGGCCAATTTCGCGCTGAAGACCGGCACCAACACCTTCCATGGCACGGCCTACTACTACGGCCAGAACGACGCCCTGCGCGCCAACAGCTTCAACTTCAATGCCATTGGGCGGGCACGCAATCCGTTTAAGCTGTCGAACTATGGCGGATCATTCGGCGGACCGGTGATTATCCCCAAGCTCTACAACGGCAAGAACAAGACGTTCTTCCATGGCAACTATGAGACCACTCGCCAGCGCGATTTCTCCGCCGGCGGCTTCATTACGCTGCCCACCGTGGACTTCAAGCGAGGCGACTTTACCCGCCTGCTCAGCCCCGGCGGTACGAATGACGCCCGTTCGGGAACCGCTGTTGGTGTGGATGCCCAGGGGCGTCCGGTTCAGTTCGGCCAGATCTTTGATCCGACGACCACTCGCACGGTGAACGGACAGAACGTCCGTGATCCATTCCCCGGCAACACCATTCCGCAGGCCCGCTGGAGCCCGGTGTCGCGCAAGATTTTGGAACTGGCACCCATCACTGACCCGATCAACGGCAACCTGTTGAACAATCAGATCTCGCTGGGCGCCTGCTGCCCCGTGTTTGACGAGACGATGTACACCATCAAGGGCGACCACATCTTCACCGAGAAGCACCGCATGTCGGTCTCCTACAACTACAACGACCGCGTCCGGAACAACTCCCCCGGCGGTCGTTGGGGCGCGCCGCCGAATACCCCGACCGGCGTTTACCAGTTGCAGAGCACTCCGGGCACGATCGCGCGCTTTAGCGAAGACTGGACCATTACGCCGAGCATCCTGAACCACTTCGCCGTGGGCTATAACCGGTTCGGCAACTTCAACGAATCGGTTTTTGTGGACCAGGACTGGGCCTCCAAGATCGGGCTGATCAACACGGCCCCCACCACCTTCCCCGCGCTCACCTTTGGCGGCCAGCCGATTTTGGGCGGCGGCATTGGTGCCGGCGGACGGTTGGGCTCCACGAATGCGGGCTTCAGCTACAACGGCTCGATTTCTCGCCGACCCAGACGCAGCAGCCGGGTTTTGCCACACAGACCGGACACGCTTTCGCCAGCTTCCTGTTGGGCGCGGTGGACAACACTTCACGCGGCATTGTCGCGGCCAACCCCGGCTACCGCCTGACCTTCCCGGCGTTCTATTTCTCGGATGACTGGAAGATTTCCAAGAAGTTGACGCTGAATCTCGGCCTGCGCTGGGAGATCATCGGGCCGTTCAACGAATGGGCGGGCCGCATGACGAATCTTGATCCGGGTAAGGCGAATGACGCCGCCGGCGGCCGTTTGGGCGCGCTGGTGTTCGCTGACGACCTGAACCGCAAGAGCTTCCAGAACACCAACTGGGCGCAGATCGCGCCTCGCCTTGGATTCGCCTATGCCTTCACGCCCAAGTTCGTGATGCGCGGCGGCTACGGCGTCAACAATATCGCGCCCGTGGCCAACTTCTCCACTCCCTCCTCGTTTGGCTACAACGGATCCATCGCGGTGAACAGCAGCAACACCGCGCTGCGTTTTGCGCAGGATCCGGTGATGTACCTGCATGATCCCTACCCCAGCTTTGCCGGCGTGCTGCCGAATAAATCCCAGGCTCCGGCCATCGGGCAAGGCTTTACCTACATTTCGCCTGACGGCAACAAGTTGGGCATTGTCCAGAACTTCAACCTGGGCTTCCAGATTCAGCTGCCGCGCGAATCGGTGATGGAAGTTTCCTACATCGGCAACCGTGGCCAACGGCTAAACTCCGGCGGCCTGGATGCGCTGAACCAACTGCCCGTGTCGGCGCTGGCCCAGGGCGACAACCTGATCCAGCCGCTCCGCAGCAATCCGCAGTTGGGAGCGCTGCCGTTCCCGACCTTTAACGGCAGCTACGCGCAGTCGCTGCGGCGCTTCCCGCAATACACGGGCGTCGGCCAGTTCCTGCCGAACTTCGGTCGCTCCAGCTACGACTCGCTCCAGATCATGGCCACGCGGCGCATGACGAAGGACTTTTCGATTCTGGCCGCCTACACCTTCTCCAAAGGCATCTCCGATGCCTCCAGCCCCCTTGATGGCATCGCTTCGCAGGATGTCTACAACCGCCGCCTGGAGAAGTCCGTGGTGGACTTCAACTTCCCCAGCGTGCTGAAGCTGACCTGGATTTACGTTTTGCCCTTCGGTCGCGACAAGCTGATCCGCGTCAGTGGACTGGCCGAATCGATTCTGGGTGGCTGGACGCTGACGGGCGTGCACAACTACCGGTCGGGTGATCCCATCTCGGTGGGCATCTCTGGCTACAACAACGCCATCTTCAGCGGCAACATCCGGCCCGATTGGTTGAACGGCTCCAATAGTGTGATTGATGAGGGGAAAGCGGTGCAGACCAATGGCGGAACGCCGTACCTGAACCCGTTGGCTTTCGGACGCCTACCGGCTACCGCCAACGCCATCGTGAGCCGCGTTGGTACCGCACCCCGCGTGCTACCCAACGTGCGTGGGCCGCAGTTCTCCAGCGAAGATATCGGCATCTCCAAGAGCGTGCTGTTCCGCGAACGGCTGAAGTTCGAGATCCGTGGCGAAGCGTTCAACGCCTTCAACCGCGCCGGACGTGGCGGCTTGGTGACCGACGTCGCCAGCCCGCTGTTTGGCCGCTTGACCGGGCAGCAGTACGGACCGCGCTCCATTCAGTTGGCGGCTCGCTTCGAGTTCTAATGGTGTCATGACGTGGGTGACGCGCTGGCTGGCCGCGCTTCTGATTGGAACCGGTGCCGGTTGGTGCGCACCCACGTGCCGTTTGCAGTTGGCTAGCGCCCAAGCCAACATCAACGCTCAGCGTTTTGCTCCGGCCCTGGCCGATACGGAGCAGTGTTTGGCAGAAGAACCGCTCCATAGCGCGGCACTGGTCCTGAAGGGCAATCTGCTTTATCTGCTGGGCCGTGATGCGGAGGCGATCATCTTGCTGGAAGATCTCGTCCGTCGCGAGCCGTTCAATTCTGACGGGCGGTACGCGCTAGGCCGGGTCTACTACTTCAACGCGCGGCCGGACCCGGCTTGCACCCAGTTTGAAGCCATTGTCGCCGCCCAGCCCGATCACTACCGGG